>NZ_JBEPQF010000009.1:0-268617 GCF_040547695.1 Bradyrhizobium sp. JR4.3
CGAGGGCATTTGGCTCGTCAGCTTCATGCACTACGATCTCGGTTACTTCGATCTGGAGCAGAAAACCTTGCAGCCGCTCGACAACCCGTTCGGCCCGAAGCCCGTCACCGATGTCTCAGTTGCCACCGCAGCGCCCTGAGCGCGACGCGCTCTCGTGCATTCTTGGCATGGCAGGCCCTTTGCTTGCTCCGCTGTCGCGGTCAACCCCCGAAGCCCACAGGGGCGCGGCACGCGCGGGGTTGACGGCGACAGCGCGAGCCAAGCAACAATGGCCAGGCCATGGATGCGTCTCGCCGGAACACAGCAGATCGCTGACCAGCGGCCTCAAACTGGATCGACTTTGGAGTAAACGACTTTGATACCCCTCGACAACCCGTTCGGCACGAGGTTGTCACCCATGTCTTAGGTACGACCTGTTACCTATGTCTCCGGTCTGGACAGCCGCGGGGTGGCGGAGAGGGAGGGATTCGAACCCTCGATACAGCTTGAGACCGTATGACGCTTTAGCAAAGCGTTGCCTTCAGCCACTCGGCCACCTCTCCGGTGCGAGCCTTATGCATCTAATTACTTGGGCTGGTCAATTTGGAAGCGTGTGTTTTTGCTCGAATATTCCCAGCGAATTCCGAAACCAAGCGGCGGGTGGGCTTGAGCGGGGGACAATTGCCTTTGTCACCGACCGATTCTCTCAAGTGATCGACCTGCAAGCGATTGATTTGGTTGAATCTTTCCGCGATTCGCCCCCAGCTATGGAGCGGTGATCGCTCTCCGATTGGCGACAGGGTCCCGTGTCAGGTTGCGGGACAGGCGCTCTTATTAGTTTAGTCGGGATAACTCGCTCGCCGGCCCAGGAGCCGCTCCGCCGCGCCAGGCGTCGCCGTAATCAGCGAAGGCCGGGCTGGAACGCTCGCTCATCCCTCGACGGCCGCGCGACGCCGCTATGGTCTCATCTTGCAATGTCGGGGCCGATGATATGATTGACCTGACGTCCCGAGGGAGGAATGGACTTGGCGGGTGACGGCAGCAATACGGCTCGGGAAGGCCAATAGCTCTCCCTTTGCTTTGCTGTCCCTGACGGATTCTCCCGATGATCAGCTCGGCTGCGCCAGGACCTGGGTCAGGGCAAAGCTCCCGCATGTCTCCAAAACGAGGTCAGGGGGTGAAGTCCGTCGCCACGACAAGATCCGGGTCGGATATGTTTCACCTGATTTTCGCAAGCATCCGGTCGGGTATCTCACTGCCGAGATCTTCGAGAATCACGATGCCGACCGCTTCGAGACCTACGCGTTTTCAATCGGTCCTGACGACAACAGCGATCTGCGCAGGCGGCTCGAAAAGTCATTTCATCGCTTTGTCGATTGCGAGCACAAGCTCGACCGTGAAGTCCTGAAAGCGATCGACGATGCGCAGATCGATATTCTTGTCGATCTTGCTGGCCATACGCACAATGCCAGGCTGTCGTTGTTTGCGTCCAGCCCGGCTCCGATCGTCGTCAACTATCTTGGCTTCGCGGGAACGCTGGGGAGCAGGGAGCTCTTCCACTACATCATTGCCGATCCAATCGTGCTGCCAGATCAAAACAGCCAGTTCTTCGACGAGAAGGTCGTTCGTCTGCCCGGCAGCTTCATGCCGCGTGATAATCACGTCGCGACGATCGACGATGCTGCGCCCAATCGGGCCGATCACGATTTGCGGCAGGAATGGACGGTGTTTTGCTGCTTCAACAACGCCTACAAGATCAATCCGGCTGTCTTTGGCTCCTGGATGAAGATCTTGAAGAGCGTGGATCAGTCGGTCTTGTGGCTGTCCGACGTGGGCGAGATCGCAAAATCGAATCTGCGGAAGGAGGCCAAGGGCCGGGGCGTCGACCCGGATCGACTGGTGTTTGCAAGGCGCGTTGCGTCTTCATCCGAACATCTGGCGCGCCATCGCCTCGCAGACCTCTTCCTCGACACGCTGCCCTACAACGCACATACGACGGCCAGCGATGCGTTGTGGGCCGGTCTGCCGGTGGTGACCCATATCGGGAATAGTTTCGCCGGCCGCGTGGCCGCGAGCTTGCTGAGCGCTGTCGGCCTACCTGAGCTGATCACAACAACGCCTGCGGATTATGAAGCGCTCGCGATCGAGCTGGCGCTCGATAAACAGAAGCTGGCGGATATTCGCGGACGGCTGCAAGGGAACCACCTGACCGCATCACTGTTTGGTGCGGCGCTCTACGCCAGGCGGCTCGAGACGGCTTACGAGGCTATGTATCAACGACATCAGGCCGGCTTGCCGCCGGATCATATCGACATTCAAGCGCGCGGATGAGGACGGCCGTCGCGGCCGCCTACTAATCAGGGCAGCCAGTTCCCGAGGGTTTGGTCCGTGCCGGGTCCCTGGTTGATTCCACGATTCGGACGCCTCTGCCCCACAACGGAGCATCTCCGCTCATGTGGGGCCCGTGCCGGAACTTTGGACGCCAAATGAAACCCATTGAAAAAATCCAGCAAATTCAAGGTGTTACAAGGTCGCTCTGATCACATCTGCGTGTTATTTGTGCAACACCCGTCGGAAAACACGCTGCATCGGCCGGTTCTGAAGCGTTCTGTTGTTGTGTGTGCAAGGGCGTTCGGTAATTGTGACTGAGCGACGGAGGGGGGCATCCCGAGGTCGTCCCGTCTTAGGTGGTTCGCTTAAGTAGACCATCGATACGAGGATGCGTTGATTTCCAACGTCTTTTCGCGGGTAGCTCAAACGGCTTTGTACGAGGAATTGTACGGGGCTTCAACTTGGAGGTTTAACATGAAGTTCAAGGGCCTTTTGCTCGGTTCCGCGGCAGCTTTGCTCGCCGTTGGTGGGGCACAAGCGGCTGATCTTCCCGTAAAGGCCAAAGCGGTCGAGTACGTGAAGATCTGTTCGCTCTACGGCGCGGGTTTCTACTACATCCCGGGCACCGACACCTGCATCAAGCTGGGTGGTTATCTGCGCGCTGAAGTCGCGCTGAACACGAACAGCGACATCAACTGGCAGACCACCGGTAACAACGGCGCGCGTAACCGCCTGACGAACTACTACACGGCGCGCGCTCGTGAAGACCTGAACATCGACACCCGCACCGCGACTGAATACGGCGTTGTCCGTACCTTCTTCGACGGCGTGTTCTCGTGGACGACCGGTAACTACAACGGCACCGGCAGCGCGACTGGCACGACCGCCTACAGCAGCACGCTGGCCCTCAACACCTCGGGTGCAGCGCCGGCCCTCGTTGGCTCGTCGATCAACCCGACCGACGGCGGCACCTCGGGCGGTTCGCTCGGCGTGTACTACGCCTTCATCCAGTTCGCTGGCTTCACGATGGGTAAGGCCGTGTCGCAGTTCGACGCGCCCTGGACCAACTATCCCGGCAACAACTTCGACGGTCTCGCCGGCGGTAGCGGCACGGTCACCGGTATCAACCAATTCAGCTACACTGCTGACTTCGGCCAGGGCGTCACGGCGGCGTTCTCGGCGGAAGATCCGACGGCTTACATGCAAGCCGGCAACCTCAACTTGAGCGGTGCGGCGGGCCTCGCCGGCGTGACTGGCGCCGCTTATGGTTCGAATGCCATCGGTGGCTCGCGTTCGCCGAACCTCGTGGGTATGGTCCGTGTCGACCAGGCTTGGGGTCTCTTCCAGGCGTCGGTGGCTGCGCATGACAACCACGTTGCCTACTACGGCGCGACCGAACCCACCGGTCATCCCGATGACAAGTGGGGTTGGGCGGTTCAGCTCGCTCTGTCGATCAAGAACATCCCGACCGGTGCGGGTGACGTGATCAACATCCAGGGCGTCTACACCGACGGTGCGACCCGCTACAACTTCCAGAACCTCGCGGGTAGCTCGTTCGCGCTTTACGGTAGCTCAAACGTTGCCTACGCCAGCGTGGGCGCGGCGAATGCTCCGGACACCGTGTTCGTCACGGGCGGTCAGCAGGAAACCATCAAGACTTGGGGCTTCCGTGGTGCGTACACCCATAACTGGGATGCGTACTGGAACACGGCGATCTACGGTTCGTACGCTCAGGCTCAGTTCGGCAGCGGTGCGAAGACCTTCCTCTGCGGACCCGCGGGCATCATCTCGGGTGTTGCCGGCGTGACGTCCTGCAATCCGGACTTTGCGCTTGGCACGGTGGGTCTCATCACCCGCTGGACGCCCGTCAAGAACCTGACGTTCTCGGCGGACGTCTCCTGGACCCGCCTTGACCAGAAGTATGCTGGCGTCGTGACCACCACGGCTATCAACGGCGTCGCGGCCAAGCCAATCGCGACCTATGAGCTGAGGGACCAAGACTCGGTCGTTATGCTCCTGCGCGCTCAGCGCAACTGGTAAGTTCGGTCTAACGACCTAACCTCCAAGAGCCCTCGGCAGGAAACTGCCGGGGGTTTTTTGCATTTGGCGCCTCAGGAGCAATAGCGGTCCGAGAGCTCGACAGCGGATCGTATGGGCCTACCCTCCCGAGACATTCACCTGAGACACAAATACCGTCTCAATAGGGTTGACATTTTAATTTCGAAACATCAATGTCTCATGGTCTAAAGCCCTAATGAGACAGGACTGGCGAATGACCATCATCGGGTACGCCCGCGTGAGCACCACCGATCAACACCTCGACCTCCAAGAGAACGCATTGCGCGCGGCAGGCTGCGACCTGATCCGCTCTGAGAAGCGCAGCGGCACCAGCACCGCTGGGCGGGAGGAGCTTCGCACCGTGCTCGATTTCCTTCGCGCTGGGGACGTGCTGATGGTGACGCGCATTGACCGCCTCGCGCGCAGCATCGGTGATCTTCAGGACATCGTGCGCACGGTGAAGGCCCGTGGGGGTTCCCTGCGAGCCACAGAGCAGCCCATCGATACGAGCACAGCGGCGGGGAAATGCTTCCTCGACATGCTCGGTGTATTCGCTGAGTTTGAGACCAACCTACGGCGCGAGCGCCAACTGGAAGGCATAGCGGACGCTAAGGCCCGTGGGGTCTACAAGGGTCGCAAGCCCTCGGTGGATGTTGCGAAGGTGAAGGCAATGCACGAGGAAGGCAAAGGGCCGTCAGCCATCGCGAAGGAGCTTGGCATAGGCCGTGCGTCGGTCTATCGCGCTCTGGAAGGCAAAGAGGGCTGAGCCCATGCGGAAGATCATCGGCTCCCTCGCTAGCGCTGCCGCCTAGCTAATCGGCAGCTAAGGGACTCCGGCTCCCGCTGGGGCCCTAGGCCATCGTTGCCGGGGCCCCGCCTTCAAAAAGCTCGGGCTAAAGCCCTTGGCCTGTGCTCGGCTGACATGAGCGGCGTGCTTTGCCAGAAGTACCGGGTCGGACCCAACAGGCCGGGGCTCAATGGGAACAGGCGCCCCGCAGGGGCACTCTGGCGCCGATGCCCCTAGGAGATTCAGCGGAGTCCTCTGGTGGGCGCTACAGCGAGCCGCCGGTCTTCCTGGGCATAGCGTCAAAGGCGCCCACGGGCTTCCTAGAGTCCCACAGGGGCATTTGCAGGGATGCCCCTTATCCACCCGAAGCTAGTACAGCGGCCTATTGCACATATACGGGCCGCTTGGCCCCAAACATTCGTTCCACGATATGGTAGGGTCCTGCGCTGGGGTAACAGGGGTAGATACACCATAGCCAATACCAGCAAATTATAGCTAGTAATAATAGATAGTTAGCTGAAGCCTATGTTGGCTGCATCAGAAGCCTGGCCTGCTTACACTTAGCTTTGGAACCACCCCGGTATGGGCGCGGAATTGGCGTGACAGGGTATCGGCGGCCAAGGCTTCCTTGCTGGCTTGGACAATCAAGCTGTCGTGGACCGGCATGCTGGGAACGCCCTTAGTCATCAGCTCTTGCATGGTGGCGATGATGATCGCTCTTCATTGATTAGCCCATTCATCCATGTCTTGGCCTTGTCGAAGCTGATGTTCCTGACATCGGGAAAATGTCGGTCAGCTTCCTTGAACACAGTGGTCCATCGGTAGACCGTGCCTTCAGCCGGCTGCACAGCTTTCGTCCAGGCCTCGAACAGCGCCATTGCTTTCACAGGGGGACTTCCGCTGACCTCTTGGAATTGAGGGAACACCGACGGTGCGACCCGCTACAACTTCCAGAACCTCGCGGGTAGCTCCTACACGATGTGGGGCGGCTCGAACGTTGCCTACGGCAGCCTCGGCATCGCCTCGGCTCCCGACACCGTGTACGTCACGGGCAGCCAGCAGGAAACGATCAAGACCTGGGGCTTCCGCGGTGCCTACACCCATAACTGGGATCCATACTGGAACACCGCGATCTACGGTGCCTACGCTCAGGCCCAGTTCGGCAGCTTGGCTAAGACCACGCTCTGCGGCGCTGGTGGTGCTGGTGGTGGCATCATCGGTGGTGGGTTTGCCGGCGTGACCTCGTGTAACCCGGACTTCGCGATCGGCCAGGTGGGTCTCATCACCCGCTGGACCCCGGTCAAGAACCTGACGTTCTCGGCTGACGTTGCCTGGACCCACCTCGACCAGAAGTACGCTGGCATCGTGACCCCGGCCGCTGTCGTGGCGATCCCCGCCAAGCCGGTCGCGACCTACGAGCTCAAGGATCAGGACTCGGTCGTTCTGCTCCTCCGCGCTCAGCGCAACTGGTAAGTACGGTCTAACGACCTAACAGAGAGCCCCGGCGGGAAACCGCCGGGGCTTTTGTTTTAGATGATGCTTGGTGGTGCGAGGGGGCTTGCTGTCTGCCAGAGGCTGCATGCGGATCGTCCGCTCGGCTCCGCCACATCCTTTTGCGCTATGGCTCTTTCGTCACACCATTCATCTGTTTTTCGGCCATTCGGTGATGGCTGAACTTGCCACTTGATTGAGCAGTCCATTGGCGTACAATTCTACTCACAGGCGACCAGTTTTGGAGCCACAATGTGACGGCGAGAACCGAGCTTGCTGCTGCGAAAAGCGAGCGCTCAATCCCAGCACATCGACGCAGAGTTGTTTCTGCAGCCTTCCTGACGTCGACTCTATTGCTTTCTGCTCAGGCTGCCTTTGCCGACGAAAACGGCATCAGTTTCTGGGTCCCCGGCCTCTTTGGAAGCCTCGCGGCCACCCCGCAGCAGCCGGGTTGGTCACTGGCAAACATCTACTACCACACCTCCATATCCGCCGGCGCCGACGTCGCGCGGGCGCGTGAATTCACACTCGGCAGGATTCCGGCCAACCTTACCGTCAACGCAAATCTGAATTTGCATGTCAACGCCACCGGCGATCTTGGCTTTGTGCTCCCGAGCTATGTATTTGCGACGCCGGTGCTCGGCGGCCAGGCGTCAGTGTCTCTCCTGGCAGCCTATGGCGTCGTCGGCACCAGCCTCGCGGGGACCTTGTCAGGCGTGGCCACGGTGCCGCCGTTCGGCAGCGTTCCGTTCGCGCGGTCCGACGCCATCAGCGACACCACTTGGGGCTTTGGGGATCTGGCGCCGATGTTCCAATTGAAATGGAACGCTGGCGTCCACAACTACATGACCTATGTCACCGGTGACATCCCGGCTGGCGCTTACCAGTCCGATCGCTTGTCGAATATAGGCATTGGGCACGGCGCGATTGATGCCGGCGGTGGCTACACCTATTTCAATCCGCAGACCGGCCACGAATTCTCCAGCGTGCTCGGCTTCACCTACAATTTCAAAAATACTGCCACGCAGTATCAGAACGGCGTCGACATGCACTTCGACTGGGGCGCATCGCAATTCCTGTCGAAGCAGGTCATGGTTGGCCTTGTGGGCTATGTCTACAAGGGGCTCGGCTGTGACAGCGGTTCAGGTGACCGTGTCGGCTGCTTCCAGTCCCAGGTGGTTGGCATCGGCCCGCAAATCGGTTTCTTATTTCCGGTTGGCGACATGCAGGGCTATCTGAATTTCAAGGCCTATGGAGAATTCGCTGCCGAAAACCGGCCATCGGGCTGGAATACCTGGGTCACCTTCTCCATCTCGCCGCCCGCGCCCGGAGCGCCTCCGACAACAAAGCCGATCGTCAGAAAATATTAGGATCACCCGCGGGTTTACCGGCTCTCGAATAGCGATCGCGTGCAAAGACTTAGCAATGGGCACGCGACAGACGGCCCTCGTTGTCTCGCCGGGCGCGATTGGGATCATGATCCGGCACCTTCGCCTACGGCGACCATCGTTTGATCTAAATCAAACCCGGAAGTATGCCGCTCCGTTTCTGTAGGCCTTACCATCAAAGAACCGACTAACCGAAACTGGATGCGTCGCACATGCTCGTATCAAGCTGGTCGCGGTTTCAAACCAATCTCGGCAGAACGAGATTCTTCTCGCTCCGAATGGTCGTGCCTTTCTAAGCCGTTTGCAGAGCAGTTGGAGACGCGTGTGAAGTCAATCAGTGAATCTTTTCCGCTGGATCGGCGCGCCATTCTTACTTCGCTGGCTGTGCTTCCGCTGCTTTCCGCCTCGTTGCACTCGAGATCGGCGCTGGCACAAGCTCAGCGCGATCCGTTGCCTTCCTGGAATGACGGTTCGGCGAAGACATCTATCGTCGACTTCGTTAGGCGCGTCACGGACCAGGGCGGTCCATTTTTCGTGCCGCCCCAACAGCGGATCGCAACCTTCGACAATGACGGCACGCTGTGGATCGAACAACCGATGTATGTGCAGCTTGCCTTTGTGCTCGATCGCGTGAAAGGCATGGCTCCGATGCACCCGGAATGGAAGGGCAAACAGCCCTTCGCGGCGGTGCTGGATGGCGACCTGAATGCACTCGCTGCTTCCGGCGAAAAGGGCGTTGCCGAACTTGTCGCGGTCACCCACGCCGGTATGTCCACGGCAGAGTTTGAGACGATCGTTACGGACTGGCTTGTCACGGCGCGCGACAGACGCTTCAAACGACCTTACACCGAGTTGGTGTATCAGCCGATGTTGGAATTGCTCGCCTACCTTAGGGCGAACGGTTTCAAGACTGTCATCGTTTCAGGCGGCGGTGTTGAGTTCATGCGGCCATGGACGGATGCCATCTACGGCATCCCTCCAGAGCAGGTGGTCGGATCTTCGATCAAGACCCGGTTTGAGATGCGCGACAGTATCCCGGTCCTGTTCCGGCTGCCTGAGGTCAATTTCATTGACGACAAGGCCGGCAAGCCGATCGGAATCAATGAACATATCGGCCGCCGCCCCATCGCCGCATTTGGCAACTCGGATGGAGACCTTGAAATGCTCCAATGGGCGACGCTCGCCCCCGGCGCGCGGTTCGGGTTGCTCGTCCACCATACCGATTCCGAGCGCGAATATGCGTACGACCGCCAATCCCACTTCGGGAAATTGGACACGGCCCTCGACGCCGCAGCGGTGAATCGATGGACGGTGGTCGACATGAAGAATGACTGGAAGCGGATCTTCGCCTTTGACTAAGGATGAGATCCATTGGAGATCCGTGAAGCCGGGGCGTGATGCAATGAATTTCACAGGAGCGAAATCCTTCTCCGGGCAAACGGCTGAGGGGACGGCGGACCGGGAGATGGTCTATATCCCCGGCGGGACCTTTCGGATGGGATCCGAGCAACACTATCCAGAGGAGGCGCCGGTCCACCGCGTCACAGTGGACGGATTTTGGATAGACCGAACGCCAATCACCAATCGCCAATTCCGCGATTTCGTCAACGCCACTGGTTACGTCACATTCGCGGAACTGATACCCGACGCGAAGGACTATCCCGGCGCGCTACCGCGCATGCTCAAGGCCGGATCCCTCGTCTTTACACCGCCGCAGCAGGCTGTGGACCTGCGCAATTGGGGCGAATGGTGGACGTTCAAGTTTGGCGCCAACTGGCGTCGTCCCTATGGGCCACACAGTAACTTGCGCGGGCTCGAGAACCATCCCGTCGTGCACGTCGCCTACCGAGATGTCGAAGCCTATGCGAAATGGGCCGGCAAGGAATTACCGACCGAGGCTGAATGGGAGTTCGCTTCGCGTGGAGGACTGGACGGTGCCGAATTCGCCTGGGGGCACGAACTCGAACCCGGCGGCCAACATATGGCGAACATTTGGCAGGGTAATTTCCCCCACGAGAATCTCGCGACCGACGGGTTCGAGCGCACCTCGCCGGTCACAGCTTTCTCGACCAACGGTTACGAGTTGTATGACATGATCGGCAATGTCTGGGAATGGACCTCTGATTGGTACTCGCCGATGCACGAGGCCGATGCGCCGAAGGCGTGCTGCATTCCGCAAAACCCGCGGGGTGGACTTGAAAATGCGAGCTACGATCCCCGAAATCCGAAGATCAGAATTCCGCGCAAGGTGCTTAAGGGCGGCTCGCATCTTTGCGCGCCTAACTATTGCCGCCGCTACCGTCCGGCCGCGCGTCATGCCGAGCCGATCGACACCTCAGCAAGCCATGTCGGCTTCAGGTGCATCACCAGGAAGAGGATCGCGTCATGAGTAACGATAGGATTCCGAAAAAGCCTGAGATGAGCGCGGGACCAAACGGCGGAATGAAACGCCGCGATCTCTTGTTGAGTGGTAGTTCTCTTGCCGCCGCGTCGGCGCTTTCGGCCATCGGATTGACGAGCCCTGCACAAGCGCAGCAACCAGCCGCGGCGCCGGCGCCCGCTGCGCCCGGGCAACGGCCGAACATCGTCGTCATCATGGGTGACGACATCGGCATCTGGAATATCGGCGCCTACCACCGCGGGATGATGGCCGGGCGGACGCCAAACCTCGACAAGATCGCCGCCGAAGGCATGCTGTTCACCGATTACTATGCCGAGGCGAGTTGCACGGCGGGCCGCGCCAACTTCATCACCGGCGAGCTGCCGATCCGCACCGGCATGACCACAGTCGGCCAGGCCGGCGCTCCCACCGGCTTGCCGGCGGAGGCCGTGACCATTGCTGCGGCGCTGAAAGGTATGGGCTACGCCACCGGCCAGTTCGGCAAGAACCACCTTGGCGACAAAAACGAGTTTCTACCGACGGTGCATGGCTTCGACGAGTTCTTTGGCTACCTGTATCACCTCGACGCGATGGAAGATCCGGCCCACCCCGCTTATCCGCAGGAGCTGTTGAACACAGTCGGTCCGCGCAACATGGTCCACTCGTGGGCGACCAATGTGGACGACGCCACCGTGGATCCGCGCTGGGGCAAGGTCGGCAAGCAGAGGATCGAGGACGCCGGAACGCTCTATCCCAAGCGGATGGAAACCGTGGACGATGAAATCCGCGATCTCGCGCTCAATTTCATCGACAGGGCCAAGGCCGACAACAAGCCATTCTTCCTGTGGCTCAATCCGACCCGCATGCACATCGTTACGCACCTGTCGCCGAAGTACCAGGCGATGCGCAACTCCAAGAATGGTTGGTCCATCCATGAAGCCGGCATGGCGCAGCTCGACGACGACGTTGGCATCGTGATGCAGAAGCTGAAGGATATGGGCGTCGATGACAACACCATCGTGGTATTCACGACCGACAACGGCACCGAGGTCTTCACCTGGCCCGATGGCGGACAGACGCCATTCGCGCAGAGCAAAGGCACGATCATGGAGGGCGGCTTCCGCGCGCCGGCGATGATCCGCTGGCCGGGCAAGGTGCCGGCCGGCAAGGTCGAGAACGGCATCATGTCCGGACTGGACTGGTTCCCGACCTTCCTGGCCGCTGCAGGCAATCCCAACATCGTCGACGAGCTAAAAAAGGGTAAACACATCGGTGACCGCACCTACAAGTGCCATCTGGATGGTTACAACCAGCTGGACATGATCACTGGCAAGGGGCCGTCAAATCGGCACGAAATCTTTTATTTCGGCGAAAGCGAGCTGGGGGCCGTGCGCATCGACGACTACAAGTATCGTTTCATCGACCAGCCCGGAGGCTGGCTGGGTGATAAAAGCAAGGTTGACGTGCCCTATTTGACCAACCTTCGCCTCGATCCTTTCGAGCGCACCGGCTGGCCCGATAGCGGGACCAAATACGGGGCCCAGCAATACTTCGACTGGTTCAAATACGAATTCTGGCGCTTTGTCTTTGTCCAGCAGCAGGTTGAGAAGCTGGCGATGACGGCGATCGAATTTCCGCCCATGCAGAAGGGCGCGAGCTTCAATCTCGATGCCGTGAAGGCGAAGATCGCAGCCGCGCAAGCTGCAATCGCCAAGTAGCGTAGCTTCCAGCCTCAAGACGTCGTCCCGAACTCCCGGGGCGGCGTCTTTCGCGCGTGCCCGCCGCCACGTTTCGATCGCGACCGGCGCGCATCGAGCGGCATACGGCGAATTACTCCGCGTGGACCGCGTGGGAGTTCAGGCGTGATTCGACCAGCGCAGAAGAGCCGACCGATAGGGCGGGTAGGGGTCGTCATCCAGTTCGTCGGGAATCGCGCAGGAGCCGAATTCCTGTCTGATCCGCTCGATCTCGGCGATGCGCTCGTGCAGCCGCTGCAAATGCTCCTGCGATTTCGCCCGCCAGAACCGGAAAGTGTCGGCCGTAAGCGGCAGGAACGCTGTTCCGAACAGCGTCGGTTCGGGAACGATGGTCCGTCCCAGCAGCAGGAACTTATCGGCACCGGACACAACGAGGGTCGCGTAACCGCGGTTTCCGATTCTCTTGATGCCGTTCAGCGACCATTCGGCGAGCTTGCTGAAATAAGGCTCCTCGCGCCAGCGATCGGGGCAATGGTCATCGACGGTGACGTTGACCGCATCCTGGCTGAAATGCACGATGATGCCCGATTTCGCTGGAAACCAGTCGTCGTCGAGGTGACCTTGCAACCAGGCGCAGACAAAGGACCGGCACATCTGCGGACGGCGGTCGTAGATGGTGCATCCCGTGCCCGTCTGCCAATGCCTGCACAGCTGGTTCACGGGCTTGTCGACGGCGGCCACCTCGAGGATATCGCAGCAGGCATTGCACGATCCGCACTGCCGGGCTGCCTTCGGCAGACTGGTCGACCTAAACCCCTGGCCGTCTCGAACCAGGAGCTGCTGCTTCTCTAGGGCATTCAACGCACGTTCGATTTTGAGACGAGATAGTCCGGTGGCGTCGATCACGCCCTTCATCGTCGTCGCGCCTGCCTGTACCGCACGGACGACGCTCAACATTGTCTGATCCATTTTCGTCTCTTATTATTGCGCGCCCTATCTGCGCTGCATGCGTGGATGCTTTGTCACCGGAGTCGTTAGGGACACGCAGTTATTCCACGCTACCGGTGCCGCGGCGCAAATCGGCCTCGATTTGCAACCGCGTGCCGCCGCCGAAGCGGGCGCGGTAGACCTGAAGGTTCTCCATGATCCGCTGCACGTAATTGCGTGTCTCGGAGAACGGGATCAGTTCGACCCAGTCGACGGCATCGACCTTGGGGTCGCGCGGATCGCCGTAGCGATCGATCCATTTCTTCACACTGCCGCGGCCGGCATTGTAGGCGGCAAAGGTCATGATGTAGGAGCCGCGATAGTCCTCGAGCAGCCCACCGAGCTCGGCCGAGCCGAGTGTGGCGTTGTAGGCCGAATCGTTCTTCAGACGCCCCAGATCGTAGGTCCCGCCGTGGCGCTTGCAGACATAGCGCGCGGCGTCCGGCGTCACCTGCATCAGCCCATAGGCCTGCGCCGGCGAGACGACCGAGGGATTGAAGGCGCTCTCCTGCCGCGCGATGGCGTAGATGATGCTGCGCTCGACCTCGGGGCCAATCGGCGTGAACTGCGGAATGCCGTTGACGGGATAGGCATAGAAATCGAACGGCAGCCCGCGATTGAGCGCGGCCTTGCCGAGCAGTAGCATGCCGCGCGCGTCGTTGTGGCGCTGGGTGAGCTCGCCGAGGCCGGCTAGCGCTTCGGGATCGCCGTTCTCGCCCATGTCGGCGAGCATCGGTATCGCCATCTCGCGCTCGTCGAGCTCGTAGAGCAGCTGCGCGGCGCGCACGATCTCCAGCCGTTCGGCACCGCGGCTGCGCGGCTGAGCGTTGAGCTCGATCTGCGGCAGGCCGAGCTTGGCACGTGCGAGCTGGCCGTAATAGCTGGTGGATTGCTCGGCGGCCCGCGCGTAGGCGTTGCGCGCCTCCTGCTGGCGGCCTGCAGCTTCGGCGGCGCGGCCCTGCCAATAGCCGGCGCGCGCCAGCGTGGTCGGATTGACGCTGCCGATCCCGATGCGGGCAAAATGCTGAGCCGCGGCCGCGGGATCGTTGAGGAAGCGCAGCGCGATCCAGCCGGCGGTGAACTCCTGCTCGGTCTTGTAGATGTCGCGCGAGGGCAGGGCGGCATCGCGCGCGATCAGATAGGCGCTGCGGAATTCCTCGGTGTCGATCATCTTGCGCGCCAGGAGGCGCCGCTCGATCCACCATTCGTCGAGATTGTAGAGACGGCCCGGATCCTTCGGTGCCGACAGCATGAGCTGGGCGGCTTCCGCAAATTTCTCCTCGCGGCGCAGCAGCTGGATCTTGCTGAAGATGAAGCCGGGATCGCCGTGCAGCTCGCGCGGCACGGCTTCGAGCAACGCACGTGCGTTCGGGGCTTTCTTGAGGGAGGCGATTCGGGCCTTGGCGAGTGCGACATAGCCGGCCCCGAGGCGCTTCGCGGCACGCAATGCAGCCTCGTTCTCGCTGCCATAGAGCAGCGTGTCCATCCGCGCCTTTTGATCGCCGGGCGTCAGCAGCGCGCCGAACTGGTCGAGTGCGTTGTTCTCGGTCTCTTCCGACATCGGGTCGCTGCGCCAGGCGTCGCGCACCAGACGTTCGGCGTTGGCGCGGTCGCCGCGCGCCAGCATTGCCTTGGCAAGCGTGAAGCGGCCCTTGGCGGACACGGGGGATTCGTTCTCGAACCACGACCACGCGACCTGGTCGTCACGCCTGTCGTCCCACATCGCGGCCTCCAGGCGCCGGCGCAGGAAGGTCTGCGACGGCCAGCTCGGATTGGCGGAGAGGAAGGCGCGGTAGCGCTCCACAGTTGCGCCATTGTCCTCGCTGCGAAGGATGATCCATTCCGCGAGCTTTCGCGCCACGGGATCCGAGATCGTGGCCGCGGCATTGGTCGCGTCGCCCGCCTTGCGCTTGCGCACAAGCTCGATCACGGCCTCCAGCGTGTCCTTGTCGGCTTGCGACGTCGAGGAGGTCGCGGCAACCGCAGCCGGTGTGACCGGCTTGCGCGGGGCGGCATGCTGGCGGGTCGCCGGAGCCAGGACAGGAGCCGCGACGGGCTTGGCGGGGGCCGGAGCGGTGGGTCTGACGGTGGCCGTCGCAGCCGGCGCGGGTGCGGTTTTCGGGACAGAGCCGCCAGCGGTCGGCGTTGACTTTGGCGCGGCAGCCGCAGGCTTCAGCTTGTCCTTCGCAGGTTCCTTGCCTGCGTTCTTGCCAGCATCCCTGCCAGGCTTCTTCGCGGCATCCTTGGCGGGGGGACTGGTCGCGCCCTTGCTTGCGCCCTTACTTGCCCCCTTGGCGGCGTCCTTCGAAGGTTCCTTGCCGGTTCCCTTGGACGCGCCCTTCGCAGTGTCCTTGGCGGCTGGCTTGGCTGCGGGTTTCGCGGTTTCCTTGGCGGTCTCCGCGGTTGTCTCATTGGATTTGGCCCAGGCGGCGCAGCCCGCGGACAGCCCTGCCATCAGGCACACGATCAGACCGGTGGATCGCCATGCGGCGCGCGGAAAGGAGATCACGGCGTTTCGTCGCCCCGAATCAGTCAATTGGCTCAAGACCTAGCTGTACAAGATCTGGCTGTATTTGATTGAATATGCGGACAAAATACCAACAGCCGCTTACCTTCGCCGGGTTTGCACCACCACCGCGGCAAAATCGCGGCCTAAACCCGTGCGTCACACGGAAGCGGGTCTTTTACCGGCGGGATAGACCCGATATGAATGCGGCTCGCTCGAGATCGCCGCGTACGGAGGAAGTCCATGGCAGCCAAAACAAAATTCCGGGGATCGTTCACCGCCTTGGTCACGCCGTTCAAGAACGGCTCGCTGGACGAGGCCGCGTTTCGCTCCCTGGTCAACTGGCAGATTTCAGAGGGCACCAACGGCCTGGTCCCGGTCGGCACCACCGGCGAGAGCCCGACGCTGAGCCATGACGAGCACAAGAAGGTCGTCGAATGGTGCATCGAGGAAGCGAAAGGCCGCGTGCCTGTGGTCGCCGGCGCCGGCTCCAACTCGACCAAGGAGGCGATCGAGCTCGCCCAGCACGCCGAGAAGGCGGGCGCGAACGCGGTTCTGGTCGTGACGCCCTACTACAACAAGCCGACCCAGGAAGGCATGTACCAGCACTTCAAGGCGATCAACGACGCGATCGGGATTCCGATCATCATCTACAACATCCCGCCGCGCTCGGTGATCGACATGTCGGTCGACACCATGGCGCGGCTGTGGGAGCTGAAGAACATCGCCGGGGTCAAGGACGCCACCGCCAGCATGGTCCGCGTCTCGCAGCAGCGCGCGGCGATGGGCGAGGATTTCAACCAGCTCTCGGGCGAGGATGCGACCATCCTCGGTTACATGGCGCATGGCGGCCATGGCTGCATCTCGGTGACCTCGAACGTCGCGCCGCGGCTGTGCTCGGAGTTCCAGGCCGCCTGGGCGAAGGGCGACCATGCCACCGCGCTGAAGCTGCACGACAAGCTGATGCCGCTGCACAACAACCTCTTCATCGAGAGCAATCCGGCGCCGATCAAGTACGCGCTGTCGCTGCTCGGCAAGCTGGACGAGACGCTGCGGCTGCCGATGGTGCCGGTCACCGAGCCGACCCGCGTTGCGGTGCGAAGCGCGATGGTTCATGCCGGCCTCATCAACTGACGCGCTAGCCGATCGGGGAGCTTTCATGGCGATCGACGAAAGAGGCACGCGGATGCTCAGGGAGTTCCGCGAGTTCGCCATGAAGGGCAACGTCGTCGATCTCGCGGTCGGCGTCATCATCGGCGCGGCCTTCGGCGCCATCGTGACATCGCTGGTCGGCGACGTGATCATGCCGATCATCGGTGCGGCCACCGGCGGTCTAGACTTCTCGAACTACTTCACGCCGCTTTCGAGCAAGGTCACCGCCGCAAATCTCGCGGACGCGAAAAAGCAGGGCGCCGTCTTGGCTTGGGGCAACTTCCTCACGCTGACGATCAACTTCATCATCATTGCCTTCGTGCTGTTCCTGGTGATCCGTGCCATGAACAAGTTGAAGCGCAAGGACGAGGCCGAGCCTGCCGCTCCGGCAAAGCCGTCGGCCGAGGTCGAGCTGCTGACCGAGATCCGCGATCTCCTCAAGAAGTCTTGACGCGCGGGCTTCATCCAAACTGTTAGCGTCCTCGCGCATCTCGATCAGGTTTGTCTTCCATGGCCGACAAGAACGAACGTCCGATCAAAGTCATGGCGGAAAACCGCAAGGCCCGCTTCAACTATGCGATCGAGGATACGATCGAGGTCGGCATTGCGTTGACCGGCACCGAGGTCAAGTCGATCCGCAGCGGCAAGAGCACGATCGCGGAATCCTACGCCGATTCCAAGGACGGCGAGATCTGGCTGATCAACGCGACCATTCCGGAATATCTCCAGGGCAACCGCTTCAATCACGAGCCCAAGCGGCCGCGAAAACTGCTGCTGCATCGCAAGCAGATCAACAAGCTGATGGGCGCGGTCGACCGCGAAGGCATGACGCTGATCCCGCTCAAGCTTTACTTCAACGAGCGGGGTCGCGCCAAATTGCAGCTCGCGGTTGCAAAGGGCAAGAAGCTGCACGACAAGCGCGAGTCCGAGAAGAAGCGCGACTGGAGCCGGGAGAAGGGCCGCCTGATGCGGGCGAGGGGATAGCGGGATGACTCAGAGAAACCTGCTCGAGGTCGATTGGACCCGGATTCCCGCACCCGCGGATGACGGGAGCGCCGCGCACCTGAAAGGCATGACGCTGCCGCCGGTCAGCCTGCTCGCCACCGACGACACGTCAGTCGCGCTGTCGGCACTGCGTGGCCGGACCGTGGTGTTCGCCTATCCGCGCACCGGCGAGCCCGGCAAGATCGCGCTGGTCGACGATTGGGACATGATCCCGGGCGCGCGCGGCTGCACGCCGCAGACTTGCGCGTTTCGCGATCTGTTTGCCGAGCTGAAGGCCGCCGGTGCCGCGCAGGTGTACGGTCTCTCGACGCAAAGCAACGCGTACCAGACCGAGATGGCCTCGCGGCTGCATCTGCCGTTCCCGGTGCTCTCGGACGAGAAGCTGGCGCTTACGCGCGCCCTGAATTTGCCGATCATGGAGCTCGCGGGCCTCACGCTGATCAAGCGCCTCGCGCTGATCGTCGACGACGCCAGGATCATGCATGTGTTCTATCCGGTGTTTCCGCCCGACCGGAACGCCGGCGATGTCCTGGACTGGCTGAAGGCCAACCCGGCCAAGGGCTCGTCTAAGGATTAATCGAGGTCGCTCTTCACCTTCGCGAACACGGAGCGGAACATGTCCGGCGTCAGCACGCGGGTGTTCGTGTTGTAGCGGGAGCAGTGATAGCTGTCGTAGAGCCTGAAAGCGCCGGCCTGATGCACGGCGCCGTGGCCGAAGGGGGCTTGCGATCCCTTCAGGTTCAGCGGCTTGAGCACGGTGTCGTGCGCAATACGCCCGAGGGCGACGATCGCGCGCAGGTTCGGCATCGTTGCGAGATTAGCCGCGAGGAACTGCCGGCAGGTGTTGATCTCGACCGGCAGCGGCTTGTTCTGCGGCGGCACGCAATGCACCGCATTGGCGATCCGACAGTCGACCAGCTTCAGGCCGTCGTCGGGACGCGCCTGATATTGGCCCTTGGCGAAGCCGTATTCGAGCAGCGTGGCGTAGAGCAGGTCGCCGGCATAATCGCCGGTGAAGGGACGGCCGGTGCGGTTGGCGCCCTGCATCCCCGGCGCAAGGCCGACGATCAGGAGGCGCGCCTTGATGTCGCCGAAAGGCGCAACCGGTGCATTGTGCCACAATGGCTCGCGCGCGCGGTTCGCCTCGCGAAAGGCGACCAGGCGCGGACAGAGCGGACAGTCACGGTCGGGGACGAGGCTGAGAGGCTGGCGGCTTGACCGGGCCGCCTCACTCCTCGAAGTCGTCATCGCCCCTCGCCGGCGCCATCGTGGTTGCGCGCTGGAGGAACTGCGGAGCGTGGTGGCGCGCCTCGCGGTCGCCGCGGTCACGCGGGGCGGGGCGTTCGGACGGGTCGCGGCCGAGCTTGGACTGCAGCTCGACGAGGTCGGTGAAGACGTCGGCCTGGCGGCGCAGCTCGTCGGCGATCATCGGCGGCTGGCTGGCGATCGTGGAAATCACGGTGACCCGCACGCCGCGGCGCTGAACGGCCTCGACCAGGGAGCGGAAGTCGCCGTCGCCCGAGAACAGCACCATCTGGTCGATGTGCTCGGCGAGCTCCATGGCGTTCACGGCGAGCTCGATGTCCATGTTGCCCTTGACCTTGCGGCGGCCGGAGGCGTCGATGAACTCCTTGGTCGCCTTGGTGACGACCGTGTAGCCGTTGTAGTCGAGCCAGTCGATCAGCGGCCGGATCGAGGAG
The DNA here is from genome assembly GCF_040547695.1 of Bradyrhizobium sp. JR4.3. Classification (NCBI taxonomy): domain Bacteria; kingdom Pseudomonadati; phylum Pseudomonadota; class Alphaproteobacteria; order Hyphomicrobiales; family Nitrobacteraceae; genus Bradyrhizobium; species Bradyrhizobium sp. JR4.3. Next base: position 19,462 of record NZ_JBEPQF010000009.1, read on the forward strand.
TACTCCTGATCCTCGATGATCGCGGTGTAGTAGAACGCCCTAAGCAGCGTCCCGCGGCTCTGAAACTCCTTCAGCAGGCGCTTGTAATCGATGTCGAAGCCCAGAGTTTTCGCCGTCGCGTAGAGATTGGCTCCATCGATGAAGAGCGCGATCTTGTCGGTAGAGGAAGGTGACATTCAGTTTGCTCGCGTAGAGTTCGTGATTGATCGTTTTTTGTTGGCGCGGCGACAGCAAGCCGCGCACTTCTAAAGTCCCGCCGAAACCCGTCGAAACCGCAAATCCGGAGAAGTCGGTGCAATCAAGGTATAGTTATGGCCAACTCGCACACTCCCGGCGCCGCCGTCGCCGGCAGCCCGGGAAACCACCCATCCCAGCCCCAATGTGGGGGTAGCAGAGCCGTTTGGCGAGGCCAAATCACAAATTGGCCTTGCGAAACCCTCCCGGCACCTATAACTACCGGCATTCATCCACATATTTCGTCCCACCCACAACGGAGCGACAGTCGATGGCTCGCGTCACCGTAGAAGATTGTATCGACAAGGTCGACAACCGGTTTGACCTGGTCCTGCTGGCCGCCCACCGTGCCCGCATGATTTCGTCTGGTTCACAACTAACGGTTGATCGCGATAACGACAAGAACCCTGTTGTGTCTTTGCGCGAAATTGCTGAGACCACCATTTCGCCGGAGGACCTCCGCGAGGAGCTGGTGCACTCGTTGCAGAAGTTCGTCGAGGTCGACGAGCCCGAGCCGGACACTGTGCCGCTGATCGGTTCCGCCGGTGCAAGCGTGGATGCAGACGATACCGAAGTCGCGGTTGAGCGCATGACGGAAGAAGAGCTCCTGAAGGGTCTCGAAGGCCTCGCACCGCCCGAGGAGCAGCCCGAGGAGGACGAGTAAATCGTCCCGTCGCGCTCATCGACTTCTTTGTGATCTGATCAAAGGCCCGAACCGTTGTTCGGGCCTTTGCTTTTGTTTGCGTTTTCGTGGTTACCATAGCGTCGTCGGTTAGCGCCTGTCCCTGTCACTGAATTGATCGGACACGCGCGCGATCGGAGCTAAGATGTATACAACGGGCTCTGTCGTGGTCCGTTTGAAGGCAGGACGGCATGGTATATCGACGCCGCACACCAACGCAGATGCAGGCCGCAACCGAATCGGTTGCTGTGGCCCCGACTGCGCCGGTGGCGCGCCCGGCGAAGCCTCGCGCACGCATGATGCGTCAATATGATCTCGTCGAGCGCGTCAGGTCCTACAATCCCAACACCGACGAAGATCTGCTGAACCGCGCCTATGTTTACGCCATGAAGGCGCATGGCTCGCAGACCCGCGCCTCGGGCGACCCGTACTTCTCCCATCCGCTCGAAGTGGCGGCGATTCTCACCGACCTGAAGCTCGACGACGCCACCATCGTGGCTGCGCTGCTCCACGACACGATCGAGGACACCGAAGCGACGCGGGCCGAGATCGACCAGATCTTCGGGCCCGAGATCGGCGCGCTGGTCGAGGGCCTGACCAAGCTGAAGCGGCTGGAACTGGTATCGCGGGAGGCCAAGCAGGCCGAGAATCTGCGCAAATTGTTGCTGGCCATTGCCGACGATGTCCGCGTGCTCCTGGTGAAGCTCGCCGATCGCCTGCACAACATGCGCACGCTGGACTTCGTGCCGACGGAATCGCGACGGCGCATTGCCGAGGAGACGCTCGACATCTATGCGCCGCTGGCCGGACGCATGGGCATGCAGGAGATGCGCGAGGAGCTGGAGGACCTGTCGTTCCGGACCCTCGACCCGGAAGCCTATTCGGTGGTGATGCAGCGGCTCGATGCGCTGGCCGAGCGCAACCGCAATCTGATCGGCGAAATCGAGGACCAGCTCTCCAACAATCTGCGCCACCGGGGCCTGGGGGCGCGGGTCTATGGCCGCCGGAAGAAGCCATTCTCGATCTGGACCAAGATGGAGCGCAAGTCGGTCGGCTTCGAGCAATTGTCCGACATCTTCGGTTTCCGCGTCGTCGTCAACGACATCGAGGCCTGCTACCGCGCGCTCGGCATCGTCCACACCAACTGGCCGGTCGTGCCCGGCCGGTTCAAGGACTACATCTCGACGCCGAAGCAGAACGACTACCGCTCGATCCACACCACCGTGATCGGCCCCGGCAACCAGCGCGTCGAGTTGCAGATCCGCACCGAGGCGATGGACCAAATCGCCGAGCGCGGCATCGCCGCGCACGTGTTCTACAAGGAAGGCGTGGGCTCGCCGACCGAATTCCTCAAGCGCGAGTCCAATGCGTTCGCCTGGTTGCGCCACACCATCGGCATTCTCTCGGAGAGCGCCAACCCCGAGGAATTCCTCGAGCACACCAAGCTCGAGCTGTTCCACGACCAGGTGTTCTGCTTCACCCCGAAGGGCAAGCTGATCGCGCTGCCGCGCCATGCCAACGTGATCGACTTCGCTTATGCCGTACACACCGACGTCGGCAACAGCGCAGTGGGCTGCAAGATCAACGGCCAGTTTGCGCCGCTGTCCTCGGAGCTCCAGAACGGCGACGAGGTCGAGGTGCTGACCTCGGAAGCGCAAGCGGCGCCGCCGTCGGCCTGGGAAACGCTCGCGGTCACCGGCAAGGCACGCGCTGCGATCCGCCGCGCCACCAGGACTGCGGTGCGCGATCAATATGTCGGTCTCGGCCGGCGCATCGTCGAGCGCCTGTTCGAGCGCGCCAAGATCGAATACGCCGACGACAAGCTCAAGGGCGCGCTGCCGCGACTGGCACGAACCTCGATCGAGGACGTCATGGCGGCTGTGGGACGCGGCGAGATCAAGGCCTCCCACGTCGCGCGTGCGATGTATCCCGACTACAAGGAGGAGCGCATCGCGCGCTACGGCGTCAAGAAGGGGCTTGCCGGCAAGCTCAAGGAGAAGTCGTCCGAACCGCCGCGCAGCCCGGTCGCGATCCCGATCCGCGGCATCAATTCCGACCTGCCGGTGAAGTTCGCGCCGAACGGCGGCGCAGTGCCCGGTGACCGCATCGTCGGCATCGTCACGCCGGGCGAGGGCATCACCATCTACCCGATCCAGGCGCCGGCCCTGAAGGATTTCGAGGAAGAGCCGGAGCGTTGGCTCGACGTGCGCTGGGACATCGAGGACTCCGCGCCGCAGCGCTTTCCGGCCCGTATCAAGGTCGAGAACGTCAACGAGCCCGGCGCGCTGGCGCAGATCGCGACCGTGATCGCCGAGCACGACGGCAACATCGACAATATCAGCATGCAGCGCCGCTCACCGGACTTCACGGAGACGACGATCGATCTCGAAGTCTACGATCTCAAGCATTTGAGCGCGATCCTGGCCCAGCTGCGCGCGAAGGCGGTCGTCGCCCGCGCCGAACGTGTTAATGGATAGACGCCTTCCGTCCCGGTCTGTCCCTATGATTCCGTGAGTCCTGAAATGCCTGCACCTCCGCTCCGCCTCGGCGTCAATGTCGATCATGTCGCGACCCTGCGTAACGCGCGCGGCGGCCGTAATCCCGATCCGGTGCGCGCGGCGCTGCTGGCGATCGAGGCCGGCGCCGACGGCATCACCGCTCATTTGCGCGAGGATCGCCGGCACATCCGCGACGAGGACATGGCGCGGCTGAAAGCCGAGATCTCCAAGCCGCTCAATTTCGAGATGGCGGCCACCGACGACATGATGCGCATTTCGCTCGCCACCAGGCCGCACGCGGTGTGCCTCGTGCCGGAGCGGCGCCAGGAGGTGACGACCGAAGGCGGGCTCGACGTCGTCGGACAGCACAATGCGCTGGCGCCTTGTATCGCGCGGCTGAACGATGCCGGCATCCGGGTGTCGCTGTTCATCGCGGCCGATCCCGCCCAGATCGAGATGGCGGCGCGGCTGCGCGCGCCCGTGATCGAGATCCACACCGGCGCCTGGTGCGACGCCGTCGTCGACGGTCACGCCGACAAGGCCGAGGCCGAATGGCGGCGAATCGTGGCAGGGGCGAAGCTGGCGAACGAAGCGGGGCTGGAGGTTCACGCCGGACACGGGCTGGACTACGCGACGGCGGAGACGATCGCCGGCTTGCCTGAGATCATGGAGCTCAACATCGGCTACTACATGATCGGCGAAGCCCTGTTCGTCGGTCTCGCCGAGACGGTGCGCAGCATGCGCGCGGCGATGGACCGCGGCCGGAGCCGGGCATGATCATCGGCATCGGCTCCGACCTGATCGACATCACCCGTGTCGGCAAGGTGATCGACCGCCATGGCGAGCGCTTCCTCGACCGCATCTTCACCGCGGCCGAGCGGGCCAAGGCGGAACGGCGCGCCAAGAACGAGAAGATGGTGGTGGCAACCTACGCCAAACGCTTCGCCGCCAAGGAGGCCTGTTCCAAGGCGCTCGGCACCGGCATCAGGCGCGGCGTCTGGTGGCGCGACATGGGGGTGGTCAACCTGCCGGGAGGGCGGCCAACCATGCAATTGACGGGCGGGGCGCTGGCCCGGCTCCAGGCCCTGACGCCGGAGGGGTTCGCGGCGCAGATCGACCTGTCGATCACCGATGACTGGCCGTTGGCACAGGCCTTCGTCATCATTTCCGCCGTGCCGCTGGACAAACCCTGATTGGGCACCGATCATTTTATAATTCGCATTCAAAATCAAATGCTTATGCAGTTTTGATGCGATCCTTGATTGCGTGGCCTCCGACAACCGTCTAAAAGTCCGCGGACGCAAATCAGGCTGGGCGAATTCGGCTTTACGCCGGAATTGGCCCTCATTATCAGAATCAGGACAATCTCCTTGGGCCGCGAGCGATGGGCTGTTCGCGGGAGGAGGGCGCGCTGTGACCGCCCGCCGGAATTGAGAGAGCAATGAGCGTGACTTCAGGAACGAAAACTGAGAGCGGCGTCGGCGAAACGATCCGGGTCGTGATCCACGCTCTCCTGATCGCGCTGGTGATCCGCACCTTCCTGTTTCAGCCGTTCAACATCCCATCCGGCTCGATGAAGGCCACGTTGCTGGTCGGCGACTATCTGTTCGTCTCGAAATATTCCTACGGCTACAGCCACTATTCGATCCCGTTCTCACCGCCGCTGTTCTCGGGGCGGATCTGGGGCTCGGACCCGAACCGCGGCGACATCGTCGTATTCCGCCTGCCGAAGGACGATTCCACCGACTACATCAAGCGCGTGATCGGCCTGCCCGGCGACCGCATCCAGATGCGGGACGGGCTGCTCTACATCAACGACACGCCGGTCGAGCGGCAGCGCATGAGCGAATTTGTCGGCGAGGACCCCTGCGGCGCCGAAGGCAGCGGCGTCTCCCGGGTGAAGCGCTGGAAGGAAACGCTGCCGAACGGCGTGTCCTACGAAACGCTGGACTGCGCCGACAACGGCTACGTCGACAACACCAACGTCTACACCGTGCCGACCGGCCACTTCTTCATGATGGGCGACAACCGCGACAACTCCACCGACAGCCGCTTTCTCGGCCAGGTCGGCTACGTGCCGCAGGAGAATTTGATCGGGCGCGCCCAGATGATCTTCTTCTCGATCGCCGAAGGCGAGCATGCATGGATGTTCTGGCGCTGGCCGTGGGCGGTGCGCTGGAATCGCTTCTTCAAAATCGTCCGATGAAAGACGAAGCCAAGGACATCGCGACCCTGCCGACCGAGGCGCAAGCGGGCCCCGACGGCGAAGCTGCGACCAAGAGCCTTGAGGGCAAGACGCCTGAAAACAAGACGCCTGCAAAGAAGAAGCGGGTGCGGAGCAGCAAGGCCAGGGGCTTGGATGCGAATGCGGGGCTCGAGGCGCGCATCGGCTACAGCTTTGCCGATCCGAACCTTTTGATGCAAGGCATCACGCATGTCTCCGCGTTGAAGTCCGGGCGCAAGCGCGGTGACAGCTATCAGCGGCTGGAATTCCTCGGCGACCACGTGCTCGGGCTCGTCGTCTCCGACATGCTCTATCACGCCTTCCCGAACGCCGACGAAGGCGAGATGTCCAAGCGACTTGCCGAACTGGTGCGCAAGGAGAGCTGCGCCGATGTCGCCAAGTCGCTCGGTCTGCTCGACGACATCAAGCTCGGCTCGGTCGGCTCCAGCGCCGACGCGCGCCTGCGCAAGAGCGTGCTCGGCGATATCTGCGAGGCCGTGATCGGCGCCGTCTTCCTCGACGGCGGCTACGCGGCGGCGGCCGACTTCGTCAAGCGCAACTGGACCGAGCGCATGCACAAGCCGCGGCGTCCGTTGCGCGATCCCAAGACCGTTCTCCAGGAATGGGCGCAGGGCAAGGGATTGCCGACGCCTGTTTATCGCGAGGTCGAGCGCACCGGCCCGCATCATGATCCGCAATTCCGCGTCGCGGTCGATCTTCCGGGACTCGCTCCGGCGGAAGGCATCGGCGGCAGCAAGCGCGCGGCAGAGAAAGTGGCAGCTTCAGTGATGATCGAACGTGAAGGCGTTGGCGGCGGCAATGACGGTTGAAGCAAGCGGCGAGGCGCCCACTGCTACGCGCTGCGGTTTCGTCGCGCTGATCGGCGCGCCCAACGTCGGCAAATCCACGCTGGTCAATGCGCTGGTCGGGGCCAAGGTCACGATCGTCTCGCGCAAGGTGCAGACCACGCGCGCGCTGATCCGCGGCATCGTGATCGAGAACAACGCGCAGATCATCCTGGTCGATACGCCCGGCATCTTCCTGCCCAAGCGCCGGCTCGACCGCGCCATGGTCTCGACCGCCTGGAGCGGCGCGCATGACGCCGACCTCGTGTGCGTGCTGCTGGATGCCAAGGCCGGCATCGACGAGGAAGCCGAGGCGATCCTCACCAAGGTCGCCAGCGTCAAGCACGAGAAGATTTTGGTCATCAACAAGGTCGACCTGGTCCAGCGCGAGAAGCTGCTGGCGCTGGCGCAGGCCGCCAACGAGCGCATGGCCTTCGCACAGACGTTTATGATCGCGGCGATCTCCGGCGACGGTGTCGACGACCTCAGGCATACACTGGCCGAGATCGTGCCGCCGGGGCCGTTCCTCTATCCCGAAGACCAGATGTCGGACGCGCCGATGCGGCAGCTTGCGGCCGAGATCACCCGCGAGAAGATCTTTCGCAAGCTGCACCAGGAATTGCCCTACCAGTCCACCGTCGAGACCGACAAGTGGGAGGAGCGCAAGGACAAGTCGGTGCGCATCGAGCAGACGATCTTCGTCGAGCGCGAAAGCCAGCGCAAGATCGTGCTCGGCGCGGGCGGCGCCACCATCAAGTCGATCGGCGCGGACTCGCGCAAGGAGATCGGCGAGATCCTGGGCGTGCCGGTGCACCTGTTCCTGTTCGTCAAGGTGCGCGAGAACTGGAGCGACGATCCCGATCGCTACCGCGAGATGGGCCTGGAATTTCCCAAAGAATAACCAAGAAAAGATCGGTCGGCGATGAGCGTACCCAGCAACGTACGGCGCTTCGAAGCGTTGCTCTATGCATCGTTGATGCTGGATGCCTTGTCGGTGGCGGTGCAGGACCGCACGCCGACTGCCGAGATGACCGAACAGATGATCATGACGTCGTCGCTCCTTGCCGGCGGCATGATCCTGCTGCTGGTTTATTTCGTCCGGCTGGCCGCGCGCGGGCGCAAGAACTGGCCGCGCTGGGTGCTGGCGGCAGCACTCGTACTGTCGGTGATCTCGCTCGGCCAGATCATCGGCGAGAAGGGCATGGAACTCGACAGCGCCATCGAGATCGTCTCCTGCGTGCTGACGGCGATGGGATTGTATTTCTCGTTCCGCGGCGACGCGCAGGGCTGGTTCAACGCGTGAGGCCGCGTCGGGTGGATTGGCGGCGCAATCCCGCCAATCCGCCCTACGATTGAAGACCGGAATCCGCTAGACTTCACCGATGGAATGGACCGACGAAGGCATCGTGCTGGGAGTGCGGCGGCATGGCGAGAGCAGCGCCATCGTCGAGCTGCTGACCCGTGCGCACGGCCGCCATCTCGGTCTCGTCCGCGGCGGCGCCGGCTCTCGGATGCGGCCGCTGCTGCAGCCCGGCAACAGCCTCAGCGTGGTGTGGCGGGCGCGGCTCGACGAGCATCTCGGCACCTATGCCGTCGAGGGCCTCAAGCTGCGGGCGGCGACGCTGCTGGGATCATCCCACGGCGTCTACGGCATCACCCATCTCGCTTCGATTGCGCGGTTGCTGCCGGAGCGCGATCCGCACGAAAACCTGCTGGCGCTGCTCGAACATTCGCTGGACGATTTCGACGACATCGGCAGCGCGGCCGTGCACGTGATCCATTTCGAACTGGCAATGCTCACCGAACTCGGCTTCGGGCTGGCGCTGGAAAACTGCGCGGTGACCGGAGAGACCACCGACCTGATCTACGTCTCGCCCAAATCCGGCGGCGCGGTGTCGCGCGGGGCGGGCGAACCGTGGCGCGACCGGCTATTGCGGCTGCCGCCGTTCCTGCGCCAGGGCGAGGTGCAGGGCGACCTCACCGACGAGGATCTTCAGGACGGCTTTCGACTGACCGGCCTTTTCCTGTTGCGCCACGTGCTGGAGCCGCGCGGGCAAGGCCATTCCGACGCGCGGGCGGGCTTCATCAGCGCGTTGACGCGGCAGCAGGCAAAGGCCGCGATTCCCGGGCCATGAGCCAAACGCGGCTCTGCATTGTCGCAATATGTCGGCCCGCCGTGGAACGAAATCGGGTTTCCCTGACTTGCCCCCGGGGTTCCAACCGGGGATATCCTGATGCTGATCAAGGGACTTGTGATATCGGCAGCGCTGATCGCGCTGGCGCCGGACGCTCTCGCGGGTGAGCAGCCGGGCGTCTTTCGCCGTGCCTCCTGTACCGTCGTCAGATTCTATGTGGCCAAATATTCTGCTGTGGCAGCAGAGGCATGGGCCCGGTCCAAGGGCGCGACGGAGGCCGAGATCGAGACGGCCCGGCGGTGCCTGACCAATACCCCGGCCACCACGCAGGCCAAAAACGCCCAACCCACCCAGACCTTCACCGCAGGCTGGGCCGGCCAGTAGGCCGCCCACAGGGAACCAATCGATCCTTGCCCGATTCGCTTCCACGGTTTAACCGGGCGGCATGGGAAAACGATTGATTCCGCCGGAGGAACCGGCCGAAATTCACGAGGTGCCGCTGCGTGAGGCGCTGGAAGAGCGCTATCTCGCGTACGCGCTCTCCACCATCATGCACCGCGCACTGCCCGATGCCCGCGACGGCCTGAAGCCGGTGCATAGGCGCATCCTCTATGGCATGCGCCTGCTCCGGCTCGATCCGGGCACGGCTTTCAAGAAGTCCGCCAAAATCGTCGGCGACGTGATGGGCTCGTTCCATCCGCACGGCGACCAGGCGATCTACGACGCCATGGTGCGTCTCGCTCAGGATTTCTCCTCGCGCTACCCGCTGGTCGACGGCCAGGGCAATTTCGGCAATATCGACGGCGATAATCCCGCCGCCTATCGCTACACCGAAGCGCGCATGACCGACGTCGCGCGGCTTCTGCTCGACGGCATCGATGAGGACGGGGTCGAATTCCGTCCCAATTACGATGGCCAGTCGAAAGAGCCGATCGTGCTGCCCGGCGGCTTCCCGAACCTGCTCGCCAACGGTGCGCAAGGTATCGCGGTCGGCATGGCGACCTCGATCCCGCCGCACAACGCCGCCGAGCTCTGCGACGCCGCGCTGCATCTGATCGAGAAGCCCGACGCGAAGTCGAAGGCCTTGCTGAAATGGGTCAAGGGGCCGGATTTCCCGACCGGCGGCATCTGCGTCGATTCCAAGCAGGCGATCGCTGAAGCCTACACCACCGGCCGCGGCTCGTTCCGCGTCCGCTCCCGATGGGAGCAGGAAGAGGGCGCGCGCGGCACCTGGGTCGTCGTCGTCACCGAGATTCCCTTTCTGGTGCAGAAGTCGCGGTTGATCGAGAAGATCGCCGAGTTGCTCGACCAGAAGAAGCTGCCGCTGGTCGGCGACATCAGGGACGAGTCGGCCGAAGACGTCCGCATCGTGATCGAGCCGAAGTCGAAGAACGTCGATCCCGCGCTGATGATGGAATCGCTGTTCCGGCTGACCGAGCTCGAAAACAAGATTCCGCTGAACCTGAACGTGCTGATCAAGGGCCGCGTCCCCAAGGTGGTGGGGCTCGCTGAGTGCCTGCGCGAATGGCTTGACCATCTGCGCGACGTGCTGATCCGCCGCACCAACCATCGCAAGGCCGAGATCGAGCGCCGGCTGGAGATTCTTGGCGGCCTGCTGATTGCGTATCTGAACATCGACGAGGTGATCAGGATCATCCGCAACGAAGACGAGCCGAAGCCGGCGCTGATCCAGGCGTTCAAGCTCACCGACGTCCAGGCCGAAGCCATCCTCAACATGCGGCTGCGCAGCCTGCGCAAGCTCGAGGAGATGGAGATCCGCACCGAGGACAAGGATCTGCGCAAGGAGCTGAAGGGGATCGAGGGACTGCTGGCGTCCGAGCCCGAGCAGTGGAAGAAGGTCAGTGAGCAGGTCGCCAAGGTCCGCGACATGTTCGGGCCGAAGACGCCGCTCGGCAAGCGCCGCACCACTTTTGCCGATGCGCCCGAGCACGATCTCGCCGCCATCGAGGAGGCCTTGGTCGAGCGCGAGCCGGTGACCGTCGTCGTCTCGGACAAGGGCTGGATCCGCACCTTGAAGGGCCATGTCGAGGATCTCTCGGGGCTTGCCTTCAAGCAGGACGACAAGCTCGGGTTCGCGTTCTTCGCGGAAACGACCTCGAAGCTGCTGCTGTTCGCCACCAATGGAAAATTCTACTCGCTCGATGTCGCAAAACTTCCGGGCGGCCGCGGTCACGGCGAGCCGATCCGCCAGTTCATCGATCTCGAGCCGGAGGCCGCGCCGGTCACACTGTTCGTCAACAAGGGCGGACGCAAATTCCTGGTCGCGAGCCACGAGGGCCAGGGCTTCGTCGTCAACGAGGACGATTGCGTCGGCACCACCAAGAAGGGCAAGCAGGTCCTCAACGTCGACATGCCGAACGAGGCGCGCACGGTTACCGAGGTGCTCGGCGATACCGTCGCCGTCATCGGCGAGAACCGCAAGATGCTGCTTTTCCCGCTCGACCAGGTGCAGGAGATGCCGCGTGGCCGCGGTGCGCGCCTGCAGAAATACAAGGACGGCGGTCTTTCCGACGTCGCCGTGTTCGACGCCAAGGCGGGCCTGACCTGGAAAGACTCCGCAGGCCGCGAATTCTCCGCGACCATGAAGGAGCTCGCCGAGTGGAAAGGCAACCGCGGTGACGCTGGCCGCCTCGCGCCGAAGGGATTCCCGAAGTCGAACAAGTTCGGCAGGGTGATCGGGTAGGCCGCGGGCCGTCGCCATATCGACAGTGTCATGCCCCGCCACCGGGTCTCGCCTTCGGCGAGCCCGATGACAGGCTCCGGCGGGGCATCCAGTACGCCGCGACCTCTCGGCTCAATCATAGCTTTCTCTGGAATACTGGTCGCCCGGTCAAGCCGGGCGATGACAGCGAGGGTGTGGCGCGCAAACGCGCGGCAGATAGCCGTGAGCGCATACGTGTTTCGGCCCCCCGGGCATGAACATTGCTTTTTGTCTGGCGACAAAAACGTCTCCGTCAAAAGGCAAATCCATTCCATGTCCAAACTGAGGGCTTTCATTCCGGCGCTGTTCGCCTTGGCGCTGACCGCGCCGCCCGCGCATGCCGCAGGCAATCTCGTCGCGGTGCTCGAGGCGGAGATCGTCACGCTCGATCCGCATTTCTCCACAGCCTACATTACGCGCACGTTCGGCTACATGGTGTTCGACACGCTGTTCGCGAAGGATTCCAAGGGCGAAATCAAGCCGCAGATGGTGCAGGACTGGAAGGTCTCTGCCGATGGCCTGACCTACAGCTTCACGCTGCGTGATGGCCTGAAATGGCATGACGGCCAGCCGGTCACGGCCGCCGATTGCGTCGCTTCGCTGCGCCGCTGGGGCACCCGCAGTGCGCTCGGCCGCCGCATCTTCGCAATCACGGCCTCGCTCGAGCCCACCGACGCAAAAACCTTCGTGCTGACGCTGAAGGAGCCGTCGGGTCTCGTGATCGACGCGCTCGGCAATCCCGTCAGTCCGGTCGCCTTCATGATGCCCGAGCGCATTGCCAAAACGCCGGGCGACCAGCGCATCACCGAGATCGTCGGCTCCGGCCCGTTCGTCTACAGCAAGGCAGATCACCGCACCGGCGATCGCATGGTCCTGAAGAAATTCGCCGACTACGTGCCGCGTCCCGAGCCTGCCGACTTCCTCGCCGGCGGCAAGCGCGTCAACATCGACACGCTCGAGATCCGCGTCATTCCGGATGGTGCGACCGCAGCCTCCGCGCTGCAGGCCGGCGAGGTCGATTTCATGCAATACGCGCCGTTCGATCTGCTGCCGACCATGGAGAAGAACTCACGGGTCAAACTGGTCAATTTCACTGGCGGCAATATGTTCGCGGGCGCCTATCGCCTCAACGCCGCATCAAAGCCGTTCGACGATCCCGCCATCAGGCGCGTGCTGTGGAAGCTGGTCGATCAGCGCGAGGTGCTGGACGCACTCGGCCTGGACGCCAAATACGCCGCTCCTTGCGCGACATACTTCACTTGCGGCACCACCTATGACAGTAAGGCCGGCACGGAAGCCGCCGCCAAGCCGTCGATCGAAGCAGCGAAGGCCGCGCTGAAGGCGACGAAATACGCCGGCGAGCCTGTTGTCGTGATGGAGGCCAACGATCTCGAAGCCCCGCGCGTCTCGGCGCAGGTGCTGGCCGAGCGGCTGAAGCAGGCCGGTTTCACCGTCGATCTCCAGGTGATGGACTGGGCGAGCGTGCTGGCGCGCCGCGCCAAGAAGGAGGGCTGGAGCGTCTATGGCGTTCACGCCGGCGGCTTCGACCTCGGCTCGCCCTTGACCAACGTCATGGTCGCCTTCAACTGCGCCGACTTCACGGGATGGCAATGCGATGCGCGCATCACGCCGCTGATGGAAGCCTTTGCCAAGGCGCCCGCCGAGGAGGATCGCAAGAAGATCGCAGGCGAGATCCAGACCGTCATGTACGATCAGGCACCCGCAATACCGTGGGGCCAGTTCGCCCAGCCGGCCGCCTCTCGCGCGACCTTGCGCGGTCTGATACCGTCGGCCATCCCGGTGTTCTGGAACGTTGAGAAGTAGCGCGATGTACGATGTCATTGTTGTCGGCGGCGGCTCCGCCGGCGCTGCTGGTGCGGCACGGCTCTCGGAAGATCCCGCGCGGCGCGTCCTGCTGCTCGAGGCGGGTCTGGACTGGCGCGCCGACGAGGCGCCCTGGGAAGTGATGACGCCAAATCCCATCCCGATCATCCACAAGCGCGAGTACCAGGAGAAATGGCAATGGCCGGATCTTCTGACGCGCCGTGTGGCCGGCCAGGAGCCGCGCTTCTACTGGCGCGGCAAGGGGCTCGGCGGCTCGTCGATGATGAACGGCCAGATCGCCATCCGCGGCGTCGCCGCTGCGTTCGACGAATGGGCCGCCAATGGCTGCACCGGCTGGTCGGCGAAGGACGTGATGCCGTTGTTCTCGGTGATCGAGGATGATCTGGAATTCGGCGACGCCGCCGGCCACGGACGCGGCGGACCGCTGCCGGTCTATCGCGCGCCGCCGGACAAATGGGGACCGATCGATCGCGGCTTGCGCGATGCGGCGCTGGCGAGCGGCCATCCCTGGTGCGCCGACGTCAACGGCCCGGACGGCGAGGGCGTCGCCTGCTATCCCATCAACAGCCGCGACAGCCGCCGCATCACGACTAACGAGGGTTATCTGGAGCCCGCGCGGGGCCGCGCCAATCTGGAAATTCGCGGGCATGCGCTGGTCGACCGCGTGCTGATCAGCGACGGCCGGGCGACCGGCCTTCGCGTTCACATCGAGGGGCAGGGCACCAGCGAGATCAGCGCGCGCCAGATCGTGCTGTGCGCCGGCGCCATCCACAGTCCGGCAATCCTGCTGCGCTCGGGCATTGGACCTGCGGATGAGCTGAAGGCGATGGGGATCGCGGTCGAGCGCGACCTGCCGGTCGGTCGGCACTTCTTCGACCACCCGCTGTTTCGCGCCACGATCCAGCTCCACGAAAATCTGCGGCCCACAGATCCCGACACCCGCCACACCAATTGCTGCGTGACCTATTCGTCGGGCCTCGCCGACGGAGGCAAGCGCGACATGATCATGATCGCTTTCAATCATCGCGGCATCGGCGTGCCGGGGGCCATCGGCGCCGGGCTGTTCAACGCGTATTCGCGTGGCACGCTCAAGCTGGCCTCGACCGACCCCGCGATCGATCCTGTCGTCGAGGAGAACATGCTGGCCGATCCCCGCGACATGCTGCGCATGATGGATGCGGTGAAGCGGCTAGCCGTGATCACCGCCCAGCCGGCGCTATCAGGCATCACCGATTGGATCCGGCTCGCCGACACCGATCTGACGCTGCAGCAAGCCGCGGCCTTGCCGGATCACGAGCTCGACGCGCTGCTGCGCCGTGAGACCGGCGACATCCAGCACGCCGCCGGCAGCTGCCGCATGACTGGTGTCAACGACGCCGACGGCGTGGTCAACCCTGACGGCACGGTGAAGGGTATCGCGGGCCTGCGCGTCGCCGACGCCTCGATCATGCCGTCGGATTGCCGGGCCAACACCCACTTCACGACGGTGGTGATTGGGGAAGCGATTGCACGGATGATGATGCGGTAGAGCGACAATGACAAACCCACCCACCTCCTCAGAGGACGGTGATGGTGTGGTGGTCGGCTCTCTCCTCGTCATTGCGAGCGAAGCGAAGCATCCAGAATCTTTCCGGGGAGACAATCTGGATTGCTTCGCTCCGCTCGCAATGACGGGGCAAGCGGCGAGGCCGTCGCTCTCCAATTCACATTTCAATCAGCAGACACGCCATCGCCGTCTCGCGGCATGTTGTGCCCGAGGTTTCTTGTCCGTTTCGCGCCACCTTCAAGACAAGGGCGCAGGGAAGGCCGGGCGCCGGCTGGCACCCGCAGGTCCGTGCGCGATAGAAATGCACACGGGGTGGACCACAGGTTCGCCGGATCGCCCGGCCTTCCCTGCGCGATGGTTTTAACGTGTCCTTCGTGCTCTCCCCGGGGAGCGATGCACTATTGCCCCCGTCGCCCTGCAGATGACTGATGCACGTGCCCGGTCGGGCCGCCACATCACCGCAGGACTTGACGCACAGACCCCGGGCGTCAGGACCACACGACTTGTTCGTCCGCGCACGTCCTCGCATGTCGCTTCGAGTGCTGGCGTGTGCTCACACCCGTATCCATGCGAAGACGCTTTCGGCATCGTGTCGTAGGCACGAAAGCCATTGCTCACAGCCGAAGCCGCCCTGCAATGCCGCTCGCGCCCGACGCCGTCGCGTCCATCGCTGCCCAGCCCGCGGTTCGTGACGATCGCGATCCGCCCCTTGTCTCGGGCCAGGGTGTGTCGCTTGTACGTCAAATCCGAATTTCGGTAAAGTGGAATATTTTGCGAGGTGGGCTTGACAGGGAGAGTGGCGTAAGTGGTCGGCTGTTTTGCCCGACGGGCATGCGGGGGCGAGGGTGACGGCTTTCGCCCAAGGCGTGTGCCAAGAGACGCTAGCGTTTGAGGGCAGAGCGGAAGTCGTTCGGCTCGGTCAACGAAACTGTTGAAGTTTGTAGCTAGATCCATCTGCCCACCTCGATGGATCAGCCGGCGGCCTTGCAAAGCCACTGGGAACTTTGCCAAGGCCTCGTCGTTCCCGTGAGCGGGGCGAACGCAGGCAGAAGCTATGAAATGGATGCTGGTGGTTTTGGTAAGCGGCGTCTCGCCCGTCAACACCGATCTTGTGTTCGACAAGTTCAGTGATTGTCTCGCCGCTGAAGAGCAAATGCGACAGCACTACGCTGATGCCTTCGAGGCGTGGGATCGCATGGCTGCGGCAAGGATCGACCGGCGCAGGGACTACAAGAAAGCTCGCGATGTCGAAGCTAAACGACTGCTGAGCAACGTTGGGACGTGTGTCCCGCATGGTGGCGGCGATCAGCAGCCGGTCAATGCTCAGCAGCAGCAACCCCCCGCTACGTCATCGCAGCAGCCGGAAACGAAACCGTCGCCACCGCAGCCGGGGCCACGGAGTTAGCGGCAGCGATGCCGGCTTGTGGTCGATAGCAGCCGCCATGCAACTCTGACGGCTTAGTGACGCCTTCCATTGGCAAACCGGACGCGACGAACCAATGACTCCGCGTCCTAAATCACCCCCGCCAGCCGCAGCGCCACACCAGCCGCGCAGCTGCCGGCCAGCACCGTCAACATCCCCAGCTTGAATCGGAAGATCGCGGTTGCGGCCGCGATCGACAGCACGAGCGCAGGGATATCGACGCTGGTCAGGACCGGCATGTCGAAGGCAAACGGGAAGGTGTGCACCGGCACGGTGTCGCGGAACAGCGTGTGCAGCGCGAACCAGATCGAGAGGTTGAGGATCACGCCGACGACGGCAGCGGTGATGGCACTGAGCGCACCGCCGAGGCCCTTGTTGCCGCGCAGCCGTTCGACGTAAGGGGCGCCTACGAAAATCCAGAGGAAGCAGGGCGTGAAGGTGACCCAGGTCGCGAGCAATCCGCCGAGCGTGGCCGCGAGCATCGGCGACAGGCCGCTGGCGTCGCGGTAGGCGGCCATGAAGCCCACGAACTGAAGCACCATGATCAGCGGGCCCGGCGTGGTCTCGGCCATGCCGAGACCGTCGAGCATCTCGTGCGGCTTGAGCCAGTGATAATGCTCGACCGCCTGCTGGG
The DNA here is from genome assembly GCF_040547695.1 of Bradyrhizobium sp. JR4.3. Taxonomy (NCBI): domain Bacteria; kingdom Pseudomonadati; phylum Pseudomonadota; class Alphaproteobacteria; order Hyphomicrobiales; family Nitrobacteraceae; genus Bradyrhizobium; species Bradyrhizobium sp. JR4.3. Next base: position 36,250 of record NZ_JBEPQF010000009.1, read on the forward strand.
CGACATAGGCCAGCACTGCGTAGGCGCCGCCGAAGGTGACCAGCGCCATCTTCGAGAAGAACAGCGCGATGTGACTGAAGACATTGTCTTGTCCAACAGCGAGCAACAGCGCGATCACCGGCACCAGCCAGAGCGCAAGCCAGAGCGCGCCGACGCGAATCGCGCGCGCGGTGTTGGGGCGTACATGTTCGGGCACAGCGTCGCCGAGCATGCTGTCGATCACGGCGCTGCTGCCGGCAGAGCCGTGACCGGCCGGCGCGAATTCCGGACGGCCCTGTTTGGCGCCGATATATCCGATGATGCCGGCGGCGATGATGATGACCGGGAAGGGGATCGCGAAGAAGAAAATCGCGACGAAGGCGATCGCGGCGAGCGCGATCATGATGCGGTTCTTCAATGCGCGCTTGCCGACCCGCACCACGGCCTCGACGACGATGGCGAGCACGGCGGCTTTCAAGCCGAAGAACAGCGCCTCCACGAAGCTGACATTGCCGTAGGCGGCGTAGACGTAGCTCAGGCCCATGATGGCGATGATGCCGGGCAGAATGAACAGACCGCCAGCCATCAGCCCGCCGGCGGTGCGATGCATCAGCCAGCCGACATAGGTCGCGAGCTGCTGCGCTTCCGGGCCCGGCAGCAGCATGCAGTAATTGAGCGCGTGGAGGAAACGGGCTTCCGAGATCCAGTTCTTCTCCTCGACCAGGATGCGGTGCATGACCGCGATCTGGCCCGCGGGCCCGCCAAAACTCAGGCAGGCGACACGGAGCCAGACGCGAAACGCTTCACTGAAGCTGACGCCGTGACCGGCATCAGCTCCTGCTTCGATCGTACGCGTATCCATCAAGCCTTCGCCTTGTTGGTCGGCCAGTTGTGGGTCTCAGACGTAGCGTCACGGCACCAGCGATAGAAGGCGTCGTAGAGCAGCATGCCGGCTTCGAGCTGTTCGAGGTCGTCATCATACATCCGCGACAGCCCGAGCGAAGCTGCGAGCAGGCCGGGCGCCTCCGGCGCAAGGTCGGGCCGCCCGGTGTCGGCGCCGCGCACCAGCGTTGCCAGCCGGAGCAGCGCCGGCGCGGCAATCCCGAACTCCTCGATCATCACGTCGAAGGTGCAGAGCTCGCCACGGTGGCTCCAAAACACGTTCTCGATGTCAAAGGGGGCTGCGTTGAAGCGTTGCCCGACGGCCGCCACTTCCGAAGGCGCCACGAACAGGAACACGGCCGTAGGGTCGACGAAGCGGCGGATCAGCCAGGGGCAGGCAATGCGGTCGACCTTGGGCCGCGCCCGCGTGACCCAGACGGTTCGCCCCTTGGCGTCGCGCGGCGGCAGCTTGCGGGTGTCGACCAGCGGCAGTTTTGCCGCCTTCCAGCCTTCGAAGCCGCCCTCCAGCGTCTCGGCTTGCACGCCGAGCTGCCTGAGCCAGGCCGCCGTGCCCTGCGCGAGCTTTTCGCCGCGCAGGCACGAGACGATCGCGGAACGGCCGGCGAAGTTGGCGCCCCAGTCGGGAACATTGTCGTGGCTGAGCTTGATCGAGCCGGGGATCAGCCGCCGGTCGGCGGCAAAATCCTCGTCGGTGCGCACGTCGATCAGGACAGGGGCATTCGCCGTGCCGATCAGCCGTGCCATTTTTTCAGATGATATCGTCGTGTAGGAAGACATGATGCGCCCTCGTAAGAAGAAACGGGACGCGATACTTGGGCATGTCGCCTCGTGGGGAGATCGCTCAAATCCCCATGGCCTTCATTACACCGAAACGGCACCTACCTGTCAATCGGCTCATTCCGGCGATTTTGCCCAGAAGACTCGCAGGCCTATATTAGGGGTCAACGGCCCGGACCTTTCGGAGACTTTGCGATGCATTCCCATTCCATCGAACAATGGACCCATGACCACGCCTTTCTGGGCGACAAGCACGACGAGAACGAGCGGCGCACCTGGCTCGTCGTCGTCCTGACGCTGGTCATGATGGTCGGCGAGATCGTCGCCGGCTCGCTGTTCGGGTCGATGGCACTGCTCGCCGACGGCTGGCACATGGGCACGCATGCGGCGGCGCTGGGGATTGCCGCGTTCGCGTATCGCTTTGCGCGACGACATCTGGGGAGCTCGCACTTCAGCTTCGGCACCGGCAAATTCGGCGATCTTGCCGCCTTCGCCAGCGCGATCATCCTCGGCCTGATCGCGGTCGAGATCGCCTATGAGAGCGTGCTGCGGCTGTTCACGCCGGTGTCGATCGTCTATGGCGAGGCCATCGCGGTCGCCGCCCTCGGTCTGTGCGTCAATCTCGCCAGTGCCTGGCTGCTCCGCGACAGCCATGGTCACCACCATCACGGCCATGCGCATGATGATCACGATGACCATGATCATCATCACCACCATCATCACGACAACAATCTCCGCGCCGCCTATGTCCACGTCATGGCGGACGCAGCAACCTCGGTCCTGGCGATCGCCGCGCTCGTGGTCGCCATGTATTCGGGATGGGCCTGGGCCGATCCGGCGGTCGGCCTGATCGGCAGTGCCGTTATCGCAAGCTGGGCGTTCGGCCTGATCAAGACATCGGGCGCGGTGCTGCTCGACGTGCGCGCCGACGAGAAGCTCGAGCGTGTGATCCGGGCGCGCATGGAGATCGGCGATGATCGCGTTACCGATTTGCATCTGTGGCAGGTCGGTCCCGGCCATTGCGCCGTGCTGGTGTCAGTGGTCTCGGACAAGCCGAAGCAGCCGGCGGTCTACAAGAAGCGGCTCGCCGGGTTGAAGGGGCTGAGCCACGTCACGGTCGAGGTCGAGACCTGCCCGCACTGAAGCGCTCTGCGGGAATTCTGCGAACTGGCCGGGGTTGACCCTCGGTCACAGCCGACAATGGCTGCAAGGGAGGAACGAATGACGCCAAAGATCAAGCTCGCTCTCGCCGCCGCTGCACTCGTTCTGTCCGGCCATGTGGCGCTGGCGCAGTCCGACAAGACCGGTGTCGAAAAGCTCTACGTCCTCAATTGCGGCGAGGGCACCGCCGGCGACATCTCGCGGTGGACGCCCGGCCTCAACGAGGGCAAGACGATGGACTTCGTCGACAGCTGCTATCTCATCAAGCACGCCAAGGGCTGGTTCCTGTGGGACACCGGCATCGCCGATGCAGTCGCCGCGATGCCGAACGGCCTTGCGCCCGCCGATCCCAAGGCCGTGACCTGGCGCCGGCCGAAGACGCTTGCCGCCCAGCTCGAACAGCTCGGCCTCAAGCCCGGTGACGTCAAGATCATGGCGGTCTCGCACACGCATCCCGACCACACCGGCAATGTCGAGCTATTCCCGCAGGCCACGCTCTACGTGCAGAAGGCCGAGTATGACTGGCCCGGCGCCAACAACGAGCCGCGATTCAAGCCGTCACATCCGGTCGAACTGCTTGCGGGCGACAGGGACGTGTTCGGCGACGGCAGCGTGACCATCCTGTCGACGCCCGGCCATACGCCTGGACACCAATCGCTGCTGGTGAAGCTGCCGAAGACCGGCGCAGTGGTGCTGTCGGGCGATGCGGTGCACTTCAAAGACAATTGGGACAACCGCCGTGTGCCCAGCATGAACGCCAACAAGGACCAGAGCACGGCCTCGATGCAGAAGATCGCCGACACGCTCGGCAAGGAGAAGGCGCAGCTCTGGATCAACCACGACAAGTCCCAGCGCGACAGCCAGAAGATGTCGCCGGAGTTTTACGACTGACGCGGCTAGCCTTTCGGTGCAGTCACGGCGGGCGGGCTCGCGTCTGGCGTCTTCTTCGGCTTCAGCGAGCCGGCGTAGAAGGAGATCAGCCAGACCAGGATGATGGCGAGGAGATAGACCCCCCAGGCCTGCGGCGGCGTGGTTGCCCAGCGCAGGAGGCCTTTGAATGTGCGGGGCGGGCGGGTGTCTTCGGTCATGCTCCGCTTGTGCGCGAAAGCTCCCGCCGGGTCAATCCGGCCGCGGTTGTGCGCGGATCATGAACAGCGCGGCCAGCGCCGAGAGGCTGAGCGCAGAGGAGACGATCAGCACCTTCGCCCCCATGACGTCGATGAGCAGGCCGAAGGCCAGCGGCGCCACGGCCTGCGCCATCCGTGCCGGCGCGCCGATGATGCCGAGTCGATAGCCGAAATCCTTGGGGCCGAAGATCGACAGCGGCAGCGTGCCGCGCGCGATGGTCAGGATGCCGTTGCCGGAGCCGTGGAACAGCGCAAACGCACTCGCCGCAGCACCGCCGAAGATCGCCACGACCACCGCGCCGATCGGGTGGGTGAGGCAGGCGAGCCGCGTCGACCACAGCGGATGAAAGCGGCTGAGGAATCCCGCCTCCAGAATCCGCGCGGCCACTTGCGCCGGGCCGATCAGCGCACCGGCCGCGATCGCCTCGACCGGCGTCGCGCCTGTGGTCTCCAGGATGCGCGGGAAATGCGCGGCCATCGCGCCGGTGACGGTCCAGACCGCGGCGAAGACGAACGCGAGCAGGATCATGGTGCGGTCGAGCGGCAAATGCGGCTTCGCCGCTGTCGCTGCGGCCTGCCTCGCGCCCTTGATCGTCGGCAGCACGAAGAAATTCAGGGGCAGGCCGATCAGGATATTGGCAGCGGCCCAGGCAAAGCACGTCTCGCGCCAGCCGATATGGGCGAGGCCCCAGGCGGTGAGCGGCCAGCCGACGGTCGATGCAAAGCCCGCCATCAGCGTGATGCCGGTGATCGGCCTGCGCGCCTCGGTGCCGTAGATGCGGCCGAGCGCGGCGAAGGCGGCGTCGTAGAGCCCCATCGCCATGCCGATGCCGAGCACGACCCAGGCCATCGCCATCACCGCCACTGATTGCGAGAGGCCGAGCAGAACGAGACCGGCGGCGATCGTCAGGTTCGACACCGAGAGGACCTGCCGGCCGCCGACCAGATCGATCTGTCGCCCGATGCGTGGCCCGAGCAGCGCAGAGATCACCAGCGAGGCCGAGAACGCGCCAAAGACCCAGTTGGGGGAGATGCCGAGATCGCGCGCCATGGGATCGGCAAGCAGCGCCGGCAGATAGTAGCTCGAGGCCCAGGCCAGGGTCTGCGTGGTACCGAGCGCCAGGATGATCGGAAGCTGGCGCTGGCTCATATCCCCGTATTTCTAATCGGCCGTGTCATCATTCGCATTTGCGCCCGAGGCGGGAGGACGTCAACAGCGTCCGCGACATATGCGACCTGCCGCGGGTGGGAGCCTTGGCCGCGAGCGGGAGCCTTGGCGCCGCAAGCTCCGCGCGCCGCCTTTCGCTCGTCACGAATGCACGGCATAATGGCGCATGCAATTGACCTCGCGCCTTGCGCTGATGAACTGGTTGGCCGGCCAGGGGCTCACGGGCCTGCCCGAACCCGAACTGCTGCGCGGCTTCTGCGAGCGCTGCCGCGCTGAGGGGCTGGAACTTTCGCGTGGGCTTGTCGTCATCGATACGCTGCACCCGATCTACGAGGGGCGCGCCTTCCGCTGGAGCGATACGCCGACCAACGAGAGCGACGTCGTCGAATACGGCTCGACGGCCGAGGGCGACGCGGCCAACAATTGGCGCCGCTCGGTGTTCTATCATTTGCTCGAGCATGGTCACGACGAGATGGTGATCGACCTCGCCGAGGCGCCCTCGCTCGATTTTTCGCAAATCGGTGAGCTCGCTGAAACGGGTCATCGCCATTTCCTGGCCTTTGTGCATCGCTTCGGGGAGACCGGAGCGCTCGGGCAGATGGACTGCCTCTACTCCTCCTGGACAACGCGACGCGACAGCGGCTTCGCCGACGCCGAGCTCGCAGCGCTGCGCGACCTCGTGCCGGTGCTGGGGCTCGCGATCAAGTCGGCGCAGCAGGTCGACATCGCGCGCACGCTCGGCCGCGTCTATCTCGGCCGCGATGCGTCAGAGCAGGTCTTGAGCGGACGTATCTCGCGCGGCGTCACCGAACGCATCAACGCCGTGCTGTGGTATTCGGATCTGCGCGGCTCGACCGGAATCAGCGAGAGCATCGGCCCCGACGAGATCATCCCGTTCCTGAACGACTATGCGCAGGCCGTGATCGATGCCATCCACGACGCCGGCGGCGACGTGCTGAAGCTGATCGGCGACGGCGTGCTCGCGATGTTCACCGGCGAAGACATGGCGTATGCCCGGCGCGCGGCGCTGCGCGCCGAGCATCTATTCCGCAAGAACGTTGCAGCGCTCAATCTGCGGCGGGGCGCCGAGGGCCGTCCCACCACGTCCGCCTATATCGGCCTGCATGTCGGCGAGGTCTTCTACGGCAATATCGGCAGCGAGGACCGGCTCGACTTCACCGTGGTCGGTCCGACCGTGAACGAGGTCAGTCGCATCGCCTCGATGAGCCGTTCGGTCGATCGCGAGCTGCTGGCCTCGGCGGAGTTCTACAAGGGCCTCGATGCCGCCGGCCGCCGCTATCTCGTCTCCACCGGCCGCTACGCGTTGCGCGGCATCGGCCGCGCGCAGGATCTCTACACGCTCGATCCCGAGGTGGATGCGAGCGAGCCGGTGACAGGGAGCTACGAGCGGTATCTGGCGAATTAAATTCCGCGGTGCCCCCCAATGTCGTCCTGGCGAAAGCCAGGACCCATAACCACCGCCTGCAGTTTTGCGAAGACTCATAGTTGGCGATTTTTGCCAAACTGCTCCCTGGGGTAATGGGTCCTGGCTTTCGCCAGGACGACGGCGGAGAAACTGCCTAACACCGCGCCACCACCTCATCGCCCACCATGTCGGGCTGCCGGTCCAGGGCCACCGCGGGCGAGAGCCAGATCACCAGCGCCTGCACGCCGAACACCGCCGCCGCGAGATAAAGGCACGCTTCCGCGCTCCAGAGGCCGCCGACGATCGCACCCAGCGCCGAGCCGACCGGGCGGGCGCCGTAGCTCATGATGTTGATGGCGGAAACGCGGCCGAGCAGGCGAGGCGGCGTCACCGACTGGCGCAGCGTTGTGGTCGAGATCACCCACAGGATCGGCCCGACGCCGAGCAGGAAGAAGCTCAAGGCGGCAAGCCAGGGGGAGGGGACCAGCACCGTCAGCGCCATCACCATTGCGGCGACGAAGCCGGTGACGGGGCCAAGGCCGACCACCGTGCCGAACGCGACGCGCTTCATCACGCGCGTGGCAAACAGCGCGCCGATCACCATGCCGACACCGTACATCGTCAGCACGGTGCCGACGCCGACCGCGTTTAGGCCGAGGTGACGTACGGCGTAGGGCACGAACACCGCGATCTGCAGGAACCATCCGGTGTTGAAGATGAACTGGGTGATGAAGACCGGCCGCAGCAGCGGATGATGAAACACGAAGGCCGCGCCCTCGCGGATGTCCTGGAGCGGATGCCGCCGTGGCGCCGGCGTGCGGGCGGGCTCGTAGATGCCGGAGAGCAGCACGACGGCGATAGCCGAGAGCGCGGCCGCGAAGCCGAAGGCCGGGCTCGCGCCCCACCACCCCACCAGCGCGCCACCAAGCGCAGGCCCGCTGGCGAAGGCGATGGTGCGTGCGAGCTCGATCCGCGCATTGGCCGCCGGCAACAGGTCCGAACTCACCAGCGAGGGCACCAGTGCCGGCGCGGCCACGCTGTAGACGACGGTGCCGCACACGGCGGCAAAGCCGAGCAGCGCCAGCAGCGGCAGGTTGAGCGCGCCGAGCGCGAGCAGCAGCACGATCGCTGCAAGGGCCGCGGCCCGCAGCGCCTCGGCGCCCGCCATCAGCGAACGGCGGGAGATGCGGTCGGCCAGCAGGCCGGCCGGGATGGCGAACAGGACGAAGGGTAGGGTCAGAGCGGTCTGGAGCAGGCCGGTCTGGCCTTCGGCGACGCCGAGCGTCAGCACCGCGACGATGGGGGCCGCGGCCAGCGCGATCTGTTCGGCCGACTGTGCCGCCAGGTTCGACCAGGCGAGGCGGTTGAATGTCTCGGGGAGGCGAAGCGGATTTGACATGGCTCATTTCCTGCAAGTCGGGTTGGCGCCACTATCCGCCTCCGACCACGGCCAAACCCACCCGCTTCCCGACAGGGCGGCACATAGCGGCCGCCGAGGACCGATGCGGCTAGATGCAGTTGCAAATGAGTTGCAATAAGGCTCGACTTCGGTATTCTCGACCCATGGATGCTCGCTCTCCCGATCTGACCCGAGACGCCGCCGGCTGGCGCAATGATGCGCCTGCGACCAAGAGCCTTGCCGAGGTGAATGCCTCGGTCGCCCTCCCCATCGCGGGGGTGTGGTGGCGGCGCCTGCTCGCTTTCGTCGGCCCGGGCTATCTGGTGTCGGTCGGCTACATGGACCCCGGCAACTGGGCGACCGACCTCGCTGGCGGCTCGAAGTTCGGTTACACGCTGCTCTCGGTCATCCTGCTGTCGAACCTGATGGCGATCCTGCTCCAGTCGCTGGCAGCGCGGCTCGGCATCGTCACCGACCGAGATCTCGCGCAGGCCTGCCGTGCGACCTATTCGCCGGCCGTGAATTTCCTGCTCTGGATCGCCTGCGAGGCGGCGATCATCGCCTGCGATCTCGCCGAGGTGATCGGCACGGCAATTGCGCTAAAACTCCTGTTCGGCATTCCCCTGATCGGCGGCGCGCTGATCGCTGCGCTGGATGCCTTTTTGCTGCTCATCCTGATGAACCGTGGCTTCCGTTTCCTCGAGGCCTTCGTCATCGCACTGCTCGTCGTGATCGCTGTCTGCTTCACGGTCCAGCTTGCCGCGGCAGCACCGCCGGTGGCCGAGATGCTGAGGGGATTCGTGCCGAAGACCGAGATCTTCACCAATCCCGAGATGCTCTACATCGCAATCGGCATCATCGGCGCCACTGTGATGCCGCATAATCTCTATCTGCACTCCTCGATCGTGCAGACCCGCGCCTATGAGCGCAACGACACCGGCCGGCGCGAGGCGATCAAATGGGCGACGACGGACTCGACCGTCGCCCTGATGCTGGCGCTGTTCATCAATGCCGCGATCCTGGTCGTGGCTGCCGCAACCTTCCACAAGAGCGGCCATTCTGACGTGGCCGAGATCGGCCAGGCCTTCGAGCTGCTGTCTCCGCTGCTCGGCCTCGGCATCGCCTCGACGCTGTTCGCGGTGGCGCTGCTCGCCTCGGGCCTCAATTCAACGGTGACGGCGACGCTCGCCGGACAGATCGTGATGGAAGGCTTTCTCGACCTGCGCCTGCCGAGCTGGGCGCGCCGGTTGCTGACGCGCGGCATCGCGATCGTTCCCGTGATCGTCGTCACCGCGATCTACGGCGAGCGCGGCACGGCTGATCTGCTGGTGTTCAGCCAGGTCGTGCTGTCGATGCAATTGCCCTTCGCCGTCATCCCGCTGGTCCGCTTCGTCTCCGACCGCCGCAAGATGGGCAAGTTCGTCATCCCGGCGTGGGTCGCGGCGATCGCGTGGATCGTTGCCGGCATCATCGTGGTTTTGAACTTGAAGCTGCTGGCGGATACGCTGTTCGGGTGAACACATCGCGGCTGTCGTCGTCCGGCTGGACCGGACGACCCAGTATTCCAGAGACGGTTGTGATTGACCCGAGAAGCCGCGGCGTACTGGATGCCCCGCTTTCGCGGCACGACGGAGAGCTAATCCTGCGGCTCGGACGCCGCGTCGCCTTGCGCGTCGATGCGCAGCCAGCCTGACGGCGCGAGGCGCTGCTGCGGCAGGAAGCGGGCCTTGTAGTCCATCTTCTTCGAGCCTTCGATCCAGTAGCCGAGATAGACGTAAGGCAGTCCTTGCCGGCGGGCGCGGGCGATGTGGTCGAGGATCATGAAGGTGCCCATCGAGCGGCTGACTTCGCCCGGCTCGAAGAACGAATAGACCATCGACAGGCCGTCGCTGAGCACGTCGGTCAGCGCGACCGCGATCAGCTCCTCGCCGCGGCCGGTGATGCCGCTGTCGGGACCACGCTTGCGGTACTCGATGATGCGGGTCTCGACGTGGCTGTCCTCGACCATCATGGCGTAATCGAGCACGGTCATGTCGGCCATGCCGCCATGGCGGTGACGGGAATCGAGATAGGCGCGGAACACCGAATATTGCTCGGAGGTCGGCACCGCGCTGCGCTGCTCGCCGATGATGTCGGCGTTGCGCGCGATCACCTTGCGGAAGTTGCGGGAGGGGCGGAACTCGTTGGCGATCACCCGGACCGAGACGCAGGCGCGACACTGGTCGCAGGCCGGACGGTAGGCGATGGATTGGCTGCGACGGAAGCCGCCATGGGTCAGGAGGTCGTTGAGGTCACCGGCGCGCTCACCTACGAGGTGCGTAAACACCTTGCGCTCGTGTCGGCCCGGCAGATAGGGGCAGGGTGACGGCGCCGTGAGGTAAAATTGTGGGGTGTCGCGCGAGTGCTGGGTCAAGGGACGTCGTGGGCCTCCAAAATGTGCATCAGCATCGCGCTACAAAAGCCCCCGGTCAATCGGTCTACTCGGCAGGTCACATCGGTCAGCATAGCGGGTCCAGGTTGATAGGTTCTTGATCCGGGTTGGTTGATCAGTAGGTCCTTTGATCAGTAGGTTCTGGCGCCCTGAGGCACCGGCGCACGAACGGAATTGTTGATCACGACCGTTCCCAGCACGAAATCCTGCAGCAAGCGCCTGCGGCCGTTGAACAGCCCGACCAGCACCACGAAGGGCGACAGGAACGAAACGGTCACCCAGAACAGCACGGCGTGGGTGGCGCCGAGCACGAAATAGCCGGGCGCGCCGTACCAGGTGCGGAGCTCCAGATCCATCACGCGCATGCCGATGGTCGCGGACGACGGACCGCCGATGCAGGCGCCGTAATAGACGATGGCCCAGATCACGGAGGCAGGCCAGGCCAGCCAGAACAGCGCCCAGCCGATGCCGAGCGTAACCACGCCGAACACCGCGATGAAGAGGTAGCCGAGGATCACCGGCACCGAGATCACGACCATGTCGATCAGGAAGGCGAACACCCGCCGCGTCGCAACGCCCCGGAACAGTTCCGGGTGCAGATAGGGATCATAGGCATGCGGCTGCGCCCCACCGTCATTGCGCCAGGCATTGCCCGAGTCCGAATACGACATGACCGTTCTCCCGAGGGAAACTCCCGTGGCAGGACTCCCGTGGAAAGACATGGGAACAGGTCGTCCGCGCGCCAAGGGTGCCGGCATTAACAAGCCGAAATATTCCGGCAATTCGGGGGCGGCGGAGGCGGGAGGAAAGGGCGCTGACGCCACACCCCTCAGTGTCGTCCTGGCGAAAGCCAGGACCCATTACCCCAAGGAGAAGTTTGGCCAAGACTGGAGGTTGGTACGTTCGCCGGTGTCGATACTGCGTGCTCTCGATAGATCACGCGGTATGGGTCCTGGCTTTCGCCAGGACGACGATGAAGAGACAGATGTGCCCGGCCGCGCCGGGACGACGTTGGGGCTTACCCCTGCGTCCGCAGCTTCTCCGCTGCCTTCGGCGCGAAATAACTCAGCACACCGTCGGCGCCGGCGCGCTTGAAGGCGAGCAGGCTCTCCATCATGGCGCGGTCGCCGTCGAGCCAGCCGTTGTTGGCGGCGGCCGCGATCATCGCGTATTCGCCGGACACTTGGTAGGCGAAGGTCGGCATCGCGAACGTGTCCTTCACGCGGCGGACGACGTCGAGATAGGGCATGCCGGGCTTGACCATCACCATGTCGGCGCCCTCGGCGATGTCGAGCTCGACCTCGCGCAACGCCTCGTCGGTGTTGGCGCTGTCCATCTGATAGGTGCGCTTGTCGCCGGTGAGCGTCTTGGCCGAGCCGATGGCATCGCGGAACGGGCCGTAGAAGGCGGAGGCGTACTTTGCGGCATAGGCCATGATCTGCACGTCGAGCAGACCGGTGCGATCCAGGCCCTCGCGGATCGCGGCGACGCGGCCGTCCATCATGTCGGAGGGCGCGATGATGTCGCACCCGGCTTCGGCCTGCACCAGGGCCTGACGCACCAGCACGGCGACCGTCTCGTCGTTCAGGATCTTGCCGTCGGAGATCAGGCCGTCATGGCCGTGACTGGTGAAGGGATCGAGCGCGACGTCGCAGAGAATGCCGATCTCCGGGAATTCCTTCTTGATTGCGCGCACCGCCTGGCAGACCAGATTGTTCGGGTTGGTGGCTTCCGAGCCCTCCTCGTCGCGCAGGGACGGCTCGGTATAGGGAAACAGCGCGAGGCAGGGGATGGTGAGCTTCATCGCGCGCTCGGCGTCGCGCACGGCCTGGTCGACGCTGAGACGCTCGACACCCGGCATCGAGGCGATCTGCTCGCGCTTGTTGTTGCCGTCGATCAGGAACAGCGGCCAGATCAGATCGTCCGTCGTGAGCACGTTCTCGCGCACCATGCGCCTGGCCCATTCGGCCTTGCGGTTGCGGCGCGGGCGGACGGTCAGATCGAGGGCAGGGGAGGCCCCAGTGCCATCCCGGCGCGAGACCTCGCGCAACTCGATCGGACGTCCGTATTTGATCGCCATTACTCTTCCTCCGGCTGGAATTATTCTTATACCAGCTCGCATGGTTCCCGTCACCGCGGCTTGACCTGCCGCAAAAGATGGCAGCCGATTGATTTTGCGGGGCAAAGCAGCCAGAAGGGGGCATGTCCGAGATCTCCACCCGCGATGCGGCCCGCGACAGCGCCAGGGACGCCGTCCGAGACAATGCCAGAGACAGCGCAATGTCGGTGGCGGCGATCTCGTCGGAGCGGGCTGAGTCCGACGACAATGTCTGGACGCGCCGGCTCGTGCTGTTCCTGCGGGTGATGGCGCTGCTCTCGATCCTCAAGGGCCTCTATCATTGGGCGCAGGTGACGGGCTTCGTCGGCGGCGAGGACGAGGCTTTCGAGAACCAGTCGATGGCCTGGCAGGCCTCGACCATCTACTTCGCCGTGATCGAGCTCGTTGCCGCGGTTGGGCTGTGGCTCGCCACACCCTGGGGCGCGGTGGTGTGGCTGACGACCGTGGTGTCGATGGCGGTGATCGAGCTGATGTTCCCGGGCATCTACGGCGGCAGCCTGGTCGTGGTCGGGGTCGAAGCCTTCATGCTGGCGGCCTATCTCGCACTCGCCTGGATGGCCGCACGCGAACGGCCGCCATAGCAAACTCGATTTCAACGTTCACACACACTCTCTCGTGCCCCGGACGCTGCGCAGCACGCAGTGATGCGCTGCTGAGCCAGGGCCCATCTCTCCACAAGCTCGTTTGTGGCCCCTGGATCCCGGATCTTCGCTCCGCTCGTCCGGGACACGAGGGCGCAGTTGTGCCCGCTTGGTTGACGGTTGGTTGCGTAAAATTCGACGTAAGTTTTCGCTAACCAGCATGTTCCGCCACAGCTCTTACGCGGCCGTTTCGAAACGGGGCGGGGCTGTTCTGGAATGCGACAATCGGGGCGGACGGAGGGTGAACAGGACCTTGCGAGAGTCAACAGACTATTGCGAAAAGTGCTTGTGGCACAGGCTTAATCCGCAATTCACTGTCTTAAATTCATGATCTCTTTATTCTCTTATTTAAGCCGATCTTCAAACGAGCCCCTTAAGTTGCACCTATCAGACGGGACACAAGTTTCGTCGAATGAGTGTCGATAAAAACGACAACAGGGGAAGTGTCATGATGAAAGCCGTCGCAACTGCGGCAGATACCGCAGAGCGCGTCTCCGGCCAGCAGGGTTCGGTGCAGACGCTCTATCTGGAAGCTTTGACTCTGGTGGAGCGGCTGCATCGCCGGCTGCTCGACGTCATCAAGGACGAGTTCGATCGCCGCGGTCGTGCGGACATCAACTCGGTTCAGGCGCTGCTGCTCTACAACATCGGCGACAAGGAGCTGACCGCGGGCGAACTGCGCACGCGCGGTTATTACCTCGGCTCCAACGTCTCCTACAATCTGAAGAAGCTCGTCGAGCTCGGCTTCCTTGACCATCAGCGCTCGCGCGTTGATCGCCGCTCGGTGCGCATCCGCCTGACGCCGCAGGGCCAGGAAGTTCGCCGCATCGTCGACTCGCTCTACCAGAAGCACGTCAAGACGGTCGAGCAGGTCGGCGGCATCTCGGGCGAGGAGTTCTCGACCCTGAACAAGTCGCTGCACCGCCTCGAGCGGTTCTGGACCGACCAGATCCTGTATCGTCTCTGAGCTCTTTCGACGGGATTTGGCCAAGCCGGCCCACAACAAGACCGGCAAGCCTCCCGAACGTGCCTGAGCTTCCCCAAGCGCGCCGGCCCGGCTGTGTCCGGACCGGTGCGTTTTTATTTCGCGGTTGCGAAAAAATTCCCCGACACCAGGGAACGAGTTCCCGGTTCGATGCTTATCTCCTCCGGATCGGAGGCTGACGATGCTGGTCGAGCGTGGCGTTGGGGTGATGAACGTGGAACTCGTGAGCGAGGCCTACGCCATCGCCGCGAACTATCTTCGCCGCTCCGGCGCGATCCGGGACACCCTCGTCACCGACGAACGCCTGCTCGAGATCGTTATCAAGCTGCTCCAGCTCGGCGAATTCAACAAGATCAGGCTGGCCAACAAGGCCATCGTCAGGTTCGAGGCGCAGTCCGAGGCCAAAGCGGTTGCCTGATCTCAACTCCCAAACGCGGCAAGAACCAGAGGGTGCCATGGAAGCTGCCATCGACCGGATCATGCATACCTACGATTTGCTCGCCAACCGCACGTCTGCGGCGAGCGCGGAGGCGCGGGAAAAGGTGACGAACTACCTCAACACGTTGATGGAAGCCGGCGAGAAGGACACCCACAGGTTGACGGTTTGCGGCCTCACCTATCTGCGGCAGCTCGACGGCAGCGTGGACCCCGTGAAGGCGGGGTATACCGGGCTTTAGAGCTCGGCCGGCCAGTCAGACGGTCGCACCGCGCGGCGTTTCGAGCCCAAAGCGGGCCTTTCAGGACATGGACGACCGGATGCCGCCCGGTCGTCCAAATCCTCCAATCCCACCATATCTTGCATAAATCACAGGTCCGACCCGCAAACCCTTGGCCTGTTGCGGGCAATGTGGTAGATCGCGCACGCCGCTTCCGATCGCCACACCAGACCCGCCCGTAGCCCGCCAAAAGGCTGCGGCGGTGGAGATATTCGCAAGATGACCTTCGCCAAAACCGCCTCCGCGCCCGATTCGTTTTTCACCGCCTCGCTCGAGCAGGCTGACCCGGAAATCGCAGCCGCCATCAAGGGCGAGCTCGGCCGCCAGCGTCACGAGGTCGAGCTGATCGCCTCCGAGAACATCGTCAGCCGTGCCGTGCTGGAAGCGCAGGGTTCGGTGATGACCAACAAATATGCGGAAGGCTATCCGGGCGCGCGTTACTACGGCGGTTGTGAGTGGGTCGACGTCGCCGAGAACCTTGCGATCGATCGCGCCAAGAAGCTGTTCGGCGCCAACTTTGCCAACGTGCAGCCGAACTCCGGCAGCCAGATGAACCAGGCGGTGTTTCTGGCGCTGCTCCAGCCCGGCGACACCTTCATGGGCCTCGATCTTGCGGCCGGCGGCCATCTCACCCACGGCTCCCCCGTCAACATGAGTGGCAAGTGGTTCAAGGCCGCGCACTACACCGTGCGCCGCGAGGACCAGATCATCGACATGGACGCGGTCGCCAAGCAGGCGGAGGAGGTCAAGCCGAAGCTGATCGTGGCCGGCGGCTCGGCTTATTCGCGCGCCTGGGACTTCAAGCGCTTCCGCGAGATCGCGGACAGCGTCGGCGCGTACCTGCTGGTCGACATGGCGCACTTCGCTGGTCTCGTCGCCGGCGGCGTGCATGCTTCGCCCGTGCCTCACGCGCACATCACCACCACCACGACCCACAAATCGCTGCGCGGTCCGCGCGGCGGCCTGATGCTGTGGAATGACGAGGCGCTGACCAAGAAATTCAACTCGGCGATCTTCCCGGGCCTGCAGGGCGGCCCCCTGATGCATGTGATCGCGGCGAAGGCAGTCGCCTTTGCCGAGGCGCTGCGGCCGGACTTCAAGGTCTATGCCAAGAACGTCGTCGAGAACGCCAAGGCGCTGGCCGAAGCGATGAAGAGCCACGGGTTCGACATTGTCTCAGGCGGCACCGATAACCATCTGATGCTCGTCGACCTCAGGCCGAAGGGCCTGAAGGGCAACGCCTCGGAGAAGGCGCTGGTTCGCGCCGCCATCACCTGCAACAAGAACGGCATTCCTTTCGACCCCGAGTCGCCGTTTGTCACCTCCGGTATTCGTCTGGGGACGCCAGCGGCGACCACCCGCGGTTTCGGCGTCGCTGAATTCCAGCAGGTCGCCAGCATGATCGCCGAAGTCCTCAACGCGATCGCGCAATCTTCCGACGGCAAGGCGCCGCTGGTGGAAGCCGCGATCAAGGAACGGGTCAAGGCGCTCACCGACCGTTTCCCGATCTATCAGTAAGGCTCAAGAAAACCGGTCAAGGTCAACGGATGCGCTGCCCGAACTGCAACAGTCTCGATACGCAGGTGAAGGACTCGCGTCCGACCGAGGACTCTTCCGTGATCCGCAGGCGGCGCGTGTGCGTCGCCTGCAATTTCCGCTTCACCACCTTCGAGCGCGTGCAGCTGCGCGAGCTCACGGTGATCAAGCGCAACGGCCGCCGCGTTCCGTTCGACCGCGACAAGCTGATGCGCTCGGTGTCGATCAGCTTGCGCAAGCGGCAGGTCGAGCCGGAAAGGGTGGAGAAGATGGTCTCCACCATCGTGCGCGAGCTCGAGACCGGGGGCGAAGCCGAAATCTCCTCCGAAGTGATCGGCGAGACCGTGATGGAGCATCTGCGCACGCTCGACGACGTCGCCTATGTCCGCTTCGCCTCGGTCTACCGCAATTTCCGCGAAGCCAAGGATTTCGCCGACGTGCTCGGTGAGCTCTCCGGTGAGGAGGAAGCGCGGCTCGCCGCGATCCGCAAATGATCTTCCGCATTCTGAAGAATCATTTGTTGCTATAAGCTATTGTTTTAATTTAGTTTTTTGAGGTGGCCAAAATGAGTGGCCCCCACGGTGGCCCCCAAAGGAGCCGGATAAAAGCGGAGAGTTTCGGACAAAAACAAACCGCCCTGAGGGGCGGCTTTTTCGTTGGCGCTCGTGCGGGCCGATCACTTGCCGGACTTCCACGGCTTCAGCTCGCGGTCGTTCATGACGTCGATGCTGTCGAGGTCGATCAGCGTTTTGCGCCCGCGCTTGTAAGCGATGATCGCGTTGGCGTTGATCTTCTCATAGAGCGTGGTGTGGCCCATCTTGGCGTAGGCACATGCCTCCTTGACCGTCGCCAACCGACGCGGCTGGCTGAAAACGGCCTTCTTCTGACCGCCGTACTTTTTCTGTTTGTCACGGCGCGCCATCTTGAATACTATAGTCTGTAGCACTTTAGTCTTCAAGTTCAGATGATGGCGGGGTGGCCAGCCCCAACATCACGTTAGGAAAAATCATCTCCGGTCTAAGGCAGTCAGCTGGACTGTCCCAAGAGGAGCTTGCGGAACGCGCAGGCATCCATAGGACCTATGTGAGCCAGATAGAACGCGGTCTGAAATCTCCGACGATCGTTATGCTTTTGAAGCTGTCGAAAGCGCTGGAGACACCCCCCAGCAAGATTATGCGTCAATTGGAAGAGCAAGTAGTTGGGTAACCCCGTGTCCCATACAGCGAAAGCCGAACGGCGCAGGACGAGAGAAAGCTGAGTATCGATTTAAGATCGACGCCTATGGACGGTCATCCGGCCGTGGCTCGCTCGCGGGATTCCTTGCATTTTCCCAAGGATTTACCTATAGTATCGGCGTGACGCCGCACCAGTGGTCAGACCGGTGCAGCGCCACGCCTACACTATGGTGGTTGCATAACAACCTCCTTATCGGGGCTTACCGTGACCGCCCCGTTTCGCGCCGCATAGCTACTCGGGGTTCCCACCCTTTCGCTTCCCCTCTGCACCAGTGCCACGGCCTCATGCAGACGGATTGGTACCGGCGGGCTCAGCCCGCCGTTTTCTTTTCCCACGGTAAGACGAGGGCTTCTTGGGACGGCCTCGTTTCAGCGCGGATGTTGTCCGCGTTGCGAATGTTGTCCGGTAGGCCAGCCTTATTGGCTACGAGCCGCCATTTGCGCCGAAACTCATTTGGCGAATAGGGACGGTCGTTGGCCTCGCAGATGATCATCGGACCCGATGTCGGTACGGCCGGAAGCTTTTCGAGTTCTTCCAGCACCATCGGCAACCTGGTTATGTCTACTTCATGCGGAATCTTCCGCTTGACCTTGTCTACCGTGGTGAAGCGCAAAATCAGCTTGTCATCCACGTCGGTCCAACGCAGCCCGCGAACCCACTTCTCGTTGCCCCAAACAATCGTTGAGGGCATCGGATCTGAAAGCGGAATCCACTCGCCGATTACATCGACCTGACGCAGCCTCAGTTCAAACTGGAGAGCCTGCGCTAGTGCGATCGAAGGCCACCCAATGTCATGGGCCTTCCGGCGTAAAGCCGTCGCGTACTCGGCCGTCATCGGCACCTGACGCCCCGCCGCTGCGGGGAAGCGTAGCGTACGCATGATATGGGCGAACGGGATGCAGCGGGTGTCACCCAAGATAGTTGCGCCGAAGCCGGACAGAAGCCGCAGCTTAGCTGCCAGAGCATGACCCATGGCAATCTTACCGCCATCAGCCCACTGGTTGTATAGGCCCATGATGCGATCGGCCGTAAGGCTCTCGATGGCATAGTTCCCGAAGTCAGCCACGATCTTGTTCAGATTGCCGTCGTAGCCGTTCCGGACCCTATGCTTGAGCTGGAAATAGGGTGAGCGCTGATCAGTCCGATAGCACTGCACAAGCCCTGCAAGAGTCCCATCAAAGGACTGCGGGCGTATCGTAGGTGCAGACATAGCCGCTGTTAGCTGCGCCGAAGGGCCGGGAAGTCCGAGTTCGCGGGCCAGCGCTTTGAACTGCACAATCTTCTCCAGCCGCGCCCGGAGGGCAGCTTCTTCCTCTTCGAGAGAGGCAAAGATGGGCAGAGATTCGCGTTCCATGGTTCCAGCTTATAGGCCGGCAACCATGGTCTGGTCAAGAGTGGGGACAAGAGCGCTGAGCCCATCCTTCGGGCCTTTGGTGTCAAGTATTATAATCGCCATTCGGATCATGAGGATGTTGCGACAAGCCGAAGTTACAGCACGCATGGCCCTTGCTGAATCGGACCCGGTTAAGGCCGAAGCCCTCCACGTCCTCGCTCTCAAGTACTTCGACAAAGCGGACAGGCTGCGGGCAGAGCAGAGAACGCCGTTACGCGACCCGAGTAGGCCACCGGACGAAATCCAGACGCAAGTGGCCCCCGCGCTGCCAACTGAGACCCCGCCAGATCGGCCCGGAAGTTTATGGTACCAAGGGGGTAAATAGAAGCGACATGGAACATTTGGCCCGCAAGCGAATTGTTCTAGCCTGTGGATATAGCTCGGAGAACATGGTATAAGTAATTGGAATTACTGTGCTTTATTCTCTTGTTGATTTGTTAGTTCGCGCTAGTTATATAGGTCTCGGCCACGGTTCAACGTGATCGTGTCCAGTTCCGGAGCCCGCGCATTCAGTTGCGCGGGCTTCCGCGTATCTGGGGCAGGGAATGTATATCGCCTTTCTCGACGAGTTTGGCCACATTGGTCCGTTTGTTGGCCGCTCCGACAGGAAATACAACCAAAGTCCAGTGTTCGGGCTTGCTGGCTTTTTGTTGCCCCACGGGAACGTGCGATCATTCGCGACTTGGTTTCTCCAATACAAAAATCAACTATTGGATGCGGACCTAGAGGCGAGCGGTAATCATCCTGCGACATGGGAAAAAAAGGGCACAGAACTCTTCACCACCAGAAACATACGGCAATACAAGGCCCTCAAGTCGGCAGGTTCTCGAATCGTCAATCAGATCTACAAGCGCGACGGGCGTCTTTTTTATTACGGTCGGCACAAATACCAGACACCGGACAAATCAAAAGCCAGTGGCCTCTATTCGACCGTCTTGGCTCATTCGGTTCGCAATATTGATCGTTTTTGCGAGCAGCAAAACGAGCAATTTATGATGATCTTGGATCAACATTCGGATCGCATTAAACTGCTCGAAACAGCAGCCAAAACCATGTTCGGAAGCGATCCCGCTAGAAACTTAATCGAACCGCCGTTTCAAGTGGAAAGCCACCTCTACCAAACCATTCAAGCGGCGGACTGGTTAGCTACTTGGATTGGTCGGCTGATGGCGCACAGGGTCTTACCCAGTCAGTATGGCGATTGGCACTGGGCCGAAACTCACATTGGCACCAAGGTCGATGCGTACTCAACGCACAGCAGCCTTTGGAAACCGCGACCGCTGCCGCAACAAACCGTGGTGGTAACGACCGCAACGGTCGCCGTCGTGAAAACGACCAAAACGCTCACCTGGGGGAAGCCAAGAAAGTAAGTTGGCCTACTTTGAAATCCCGAGTGGCCTATTTCGGCCAGTACCCCCATTTGCTCTTTCACCAAGTGGGGCGCTCTGCTGGCTTAATCCCTGCCAATATCGTTTCGTCCGCGTTTATAGGACTATGGCTTGCCGGAAACGTAGACAAGCCAAGGCCGATTGCCGATTTTATTGCCGCTAACTTAGAAGGCTAACGATGTTGCAGAGCGAAGGCCAAGATCGGACGACCCGGAGCAATCGAAAGCCTGCATTGACAGGGCTAAGGAGATCGGCGCGGACGAAGATATTGGTGGCAACGACCAACCAACGTCCGAAGCGTCCTAAGCAGAAACACAATTCCACCTCTTATAAGATGCAAAATTGGGGCCGATGAAGTGGTCTTCCGAATGATCGAAAGCATCCTGGAGGATCAATTCGCGCAGAAGGCGCGCGAGTCCAGGGATGCCGACCGGCGCTTCATGGAGCTTGCGCTGGCGCTCGGCAGGCGCGGGCAGGGACGTACCTGGCCCAATCCCGCCGTCGGCGCCGTCATCGTCAAGGACGGCGTGATCGTCGGCCGCGGCTGGACCCAACCGGGGGGACGACCGCATGGTGAGCCTGAAGCGCTGCGGCGCGCGGGCGAGGGCGCGCGCGGCGCCACGCTCTACGTCACGCTGGAGCCGTGCTCGCATTTCGGCAAGTCGCCACCGTGCGCCGACGCCGTGATCGCCGCCGGCATCAAGCGGGTGGTGGCCGCGATCGAGGATCCCAATCCGGAAGTCGCGGGTCAGGGCCATGCACGCCTGCGTGCCGCCGGCATCACGGTGGATGTGGGTCTGTGCGCGCGCGAAGCCGCCTTCGATCATGCCGGGCATTTCCGTCGCATCAGGGATCACCGCCCGCATGTGATCCTGAAGCTCGCGGTCTCGCCCGACGGCAAGATCGGCGCGGCCGGCGGCAAGCCGGTCGCGATCACCGGCGAGGCGGCGCGCAACCGGGTGCATCTCCTGCGCGCCTCGAGCGACGCCATCCTGGTCGGCATCGGCACGGTGCTGGCGGACGATCCGCTACTCGACTGCCGCCTGCCGGGCATGGCAGCGCGCTCACCGGTGCGCGTGGTGCTCGATCAGAGCCTGCGCATTCCCGGCGCAAGCAAGCTCGTGGGCTCCGCGCGCGAGATTCCGCTGTGGGTGGTGGGTTCTGAACTGGCGGAGGCCGCGGCCGCCACGCGGCTCGGTGCTGCCGGCGCCCAGGTGATCCGCGTGCCGCCCGGCAACGCCTCGGGACTCGATCTTGCGGCGGTGCTGCATGCATTGGCCGGGAAGGGCATCACGCGGCTGATGGTCGAGGGCGGCAGCCGCGTCGCGGCGTCCTTTATCGCCGCCGACCTCGTTGACGAGATCTGGCTGTTCCGCGGCGCGGAGGCGGTGGGCGCCGACGGGGTGGATGCGCTCGCTGCATTGCCCCTGTCGAAAATCACGCAGTCGCAGGCCTACAAGGTTCATGCTAGCGAGACCTTCGACAAGGATACTCTCACCATCTACGAGCGCGCGTAATGTTCACCGGCATTGTCACCGATATCGGCGAGATCGTCGGCTTTACGCCGACTGCGCAGGGCCAGTTGCACCGGCTGCGCATCGCCTGCCGCTACGACCAGACCACCATTGCGGACGGCGCCTCGATCGCCTGCAACGGCGTCTGCCTGACGGTGGTTGCGTCCGGCGTCGAAGGCGGCAAAGACTCTGCCCAAAGGACCTGGTTCGACGTCGATGCCGCGGCCGAGACGCTGGCGCTAACGACCGCCAAGCACTGGAGGGTCGGCACCAGGCTTAATCTCGAGCGTGCGCTCAAGATCGGCGACGAGCTTGGCGGGCATATCGTCGCCGGCCACGCCGATGGCATCGCGACCCTCGTGAGCCGCGAGGACCTGCCCGACATGGCGCGGTTCGAGCTCTCCACGACGCGGGAGCTGGCGCGGTTCATCGCGACCAAGGGCTCGATCACGCTCGACGGCGTGTCGCTGACGGTTAATACGGTGAAGGACGTGACCTTTTCGGTGCTGATCATCCCGCACACCCTGACAGTCACGACGATCGGCGGCTGGAAGGCGGGGGACGAGGTTAATATCGAGGTCGATCTGATGGCGCGCTACGCGGCGCGACTGACCGAAACGACTGCGTAGCCGTCATTCCGGGATGGTCCGCAGGACCAGACCCGGAATCTCGAGATTCCGGGTTCGATGCTTCGCATCGCGCCGGAATGACAGTTTAAAACTTGGCTTGCCGGCTTGCGGCGACTACAAAACGGCCGACCCAAAATAGACGGATTGAGCAATGGCAGACGCGCGGCGCGCACCCCTGAAGGACCAGACCGACATCTCCGGCGCGCGCGCGCTGATTGTCGAGGCGCGGTTCTACGACGATCTCCAGGACGCGATGCTGGAAGGCGCGGTGGCCGAGCTGAAGGCGGCCGGTCTGACCCACGACGTCATCACGGTTCCCGGCGCACTGGAGATTCCTGCGGCGATCGCCATCGCGATCGATTCCGCGGCCGCCAATGGCAAGCCCTATGACGCCGCGATCGCGCTCGGCTGCGTGATCCGTGGCGACACCATCCATTTCGAGATCGTCTCGCAGGAATCCTCGCGCGCGCTGATGGACCTGGCGGTGGCGCGCAAGCTGCCGCTCGGCAACGGCATCCTCACCGTCAACACCGAGGCGCAGGCCTGGGCGCGGGCGCGCGCCAGCGAGCTGAACAAGGGCGGCGACGCCGCGCGGGCCGCGATTGCGATGCTGCGCATAAAGCGCCGGCTGGCGCGGGCTTGATCATGGCCGATAACAACAAGAAGCCGCCGGTTGGCACGGAGAAGAAGGCGAACCGGCGCGGTGCGGCGCGGCTCGCAGCCGTGCAGGCGCTGTACCAGATGGATATCGGCGGTGCCGGCATCAACGACATTTTTGCGGAGTTCGAGAGCCACTGGCTCGGCAACGAGGTCGAGGGCGACACATATCTCCCGGCGGAAGCGGCGTTCTTCCGCGACGTCGTCTCCGGCGTCGTGCGCGACCAGAAGAAGCTCGATCCGCTGATCGACGAGGCGCTGTCGAAGGGGTGGCCGTTGAAGCGTATCGAAGCGATCCTGCGCGCGGTACTGCGGGCAGGGGCCTACGAATTGGAACACCGCAAGGACGTGCCGGGCCGCGTCGTCGTCTCCGAATATGTCGACGTCGCCAATGCCTTCGTCGACCGCGAGGAGACCGGCATGGTCAACGCGGTGCTCGACCAGATCGGCCGCCAGTTTCGCGGTGACGAGTTCGGGCGGGGGTAGATTGAGGCGCAGGGCGGTGATTTGATGCGATGTGGCTGCCCCGTATTCCGCTGTCATCACCCGCGAAGGCGGGTGCTCCAGTACGCCGCGGCGGTGGTGCTTGAGCAGAGGCGGCTCGGCGTACTGGATCGCCCGGTCAAGCCGGGCGATGACAGCGATGTATGTGGCGGACGCTAATGACCAGCCCGCACAATCCCTCCGCCGAAGACTCCCTCATCGCGCGCTATTTCAAGCCGCTGGCGACTGATCCCGGCGCGTTGGGGCTGGTGGACGATGCCGCCATCCTGCAGGCGCTCGGCAGCGACATCGTCGTCACCACCGACGCGGTGGTCGAGGGCGTGCATTATCTTGCCACCGATCCGCCCGATACCATCGCCCGCAAGGCGCTGCGGGTGAACCTGTCCGATCTCGCTGCCAAGGGGGCCGCGCCGGCCGGCTTCGTGCTGACACTGGCGCTGCGCAGCAGGGAAGACGCCTGGCTCAGGCCGTTCGCGGACGCGCTCGGCGAGGATGCGAAAGCCTTCGCCTGTCCGCTGCTCGGCGGCGACACGGTGTCGACGCCGGGGCCGCAGATGATCTCGATCACCGCCTTTGGCCGCGTGCCGCAGGGGCGGATGGTCGGCCGCACCGGCGCCCAACCGGGCGACCGTATTCTGGTGACGGGAACGATCGGCGACGCCGCGCTTGGCCTCGATGTGCTCAAGGGCGGCGCGGTGGCGAATGCGCTGGCCTCCGATTCGCACGCGCGCGAGACTCTGATCTCGCGCTATCGCGTGCCGCAGCCCCGCAATGCTCTCGCGCAAGGCGTGCGTGAGCATGCGACGGCTGCGATGGATGTCTCCGACGGCCTTGCCGGAGATCTGACCAAGCTCTGTGCGGCGTCAGGCATCTCGGCCACGATCGACGTGACGAGCGTGCCGCTCTCGGCCGCTGCCGCCGGCCTGATCGCACGCAACGTCGTTTCCGTTGAGACGCTGCTGGCCGGGGGGGACGATTACGAGGTGCTGTGTACCGTTCCGGCGGCGCAAGGCGACGCGCTGATTGCCTTGGGGCGGGCGGCAGGCCTTGCCGTCACGGCGATCGGCACGATCGTCGCGGGCCATGAGCGGCCGCGCTTCCTGGACGGGCAGGGCCAGGAGCTGGTCTTGAAGCGGCTGTCCTACAGCCACTTCTAGGAAATGCTCCAAACCGGCGTCCGGGCTGCCAAGACCGGCTAAATACCTGCCGAGATCGGCTTTTCGGCCTTATCTGGCGTTGCACCCTCAATTTGATTTTGGCAAGGTCGTGACCGACTAAGGCCGCGCCTTCGGGCAAGGGGCGGCCTTTTTCAAATCAAGGCGCCGCACCGCACGACGGAAAACAAAAGGCGCCGGGGGTACGTTCATCAAGGATCTGAGGCAAAAAATCACATGACAGCATTATGGTTGATTGTGCTCTGCGGAGTGCTTTCCGTCGTCTACGCGATCTGGGCGACGTCTTCGGTGTTGAGCGCGGATGCGGGGTCTCCGCGCATGCAGGAAATCGCGGCAGCGGTGCGCGAAGGCGCACAGGCCTACCTGCGGCGTCAATACACCACGATCGGAATGGTCGGCATCGTCATCTTCGTGCTGCTTGCCTATTTCCTGGGGCTCTATGTCGCGATCGGTTTTGCCATCGGCGCGATCCTGTCGGGGGCGGCCGGGTTCATCGGCATGAACGTCTCGGTCCGCGCCAATGTGCGCACCGCCCAGGCGGCGACGACGTCGCTCGCGGGTGGTCTCGAGCTTGCCTTCAAGGCGGGCGCCATCACCGGCATGCTGGTGGCGGGTCTCGCGCTGCTCGGCGTGACCCTCTATTTCGGCTTCCTGGTCCATTCGCTGAAGCTTGCGCCTGACAGCCGCGTCGTCATCGACGCCATGGTGGCGCTCGGCTTCGGCGCCTCGCTGATCTCGATCTTCGCCCGTCTCGGCGGCGGCATCTTCACCAAGGGTGCGGACGTCGGCGGCGACCTCGTCGGCAAGGTCGAGGCCGGCATTCCCGAGGACGATCCGCGCAACCCGGCCACCATCGCCGACAACGTCGGCGACAATGTCGGCGACTGCGCCGGCATGGCCGCCGACCTGTTCGAAACCTATGCGGTGACCGCGGTCGCCACCATGGTCCTGGCGGCGATCTTCTTCGCCAAGACGCCGATCCTCGCCGACATGATGACGTTGCCGCTCGCCATCGGCGGCATCTGCATCATCACCTCGATTATCGGCACCTTCTTCGTGAAGCTCGGGCCGAGCCAGTCGATCATGGGCGCGCTTTACAAGGGTCTGATCGCAACCGGCGTCCTGTCGCTGGTCGGCATCGCCGGCGTGATCTATTACCTGATCGGCTTCGGCAAGCTCGCCGGCGTCGACTATACCGGCATGGCGCTGTTCGAGTGCGGCGTGGTCGGCCTCGCCGTCACCGCGCTGATCATCTGGATCACCGAATACTACACCGGCACCGACTATCGTCCCGTGAAGTCGATCGCCCAGGCCTCGGTGACCGGCCACGGCACCAACGTGATCCAGGGCCTCGCCATCTCGATGGAGTCGACCGCGCTGCCCGCGCTCGTCATCATCGCCGGCATCCTGGTCACCCACAGCCTCGCCGGCCTGTTCGGCATCGCGATCGCGACCGCCACGATGCTGGCCCTCGCCGGCATGGTCGTCGCGCTCGACGCGTTCGGTCCGGTCACCGACAACGCCGGCGGTATTGCCGAGATGGCGGGCCTGCCGAAGGAGGTTCGCAAGTCGACCGACGCGCTCGATGCGGTCGGCAACACCACCAAGGCGGTGACCAAGGGTTACGCGATCGGCTCCGCCGGTCTCGGCGCGCTGGTGCTGTTCGCGGCCTACAACGAGGATCTCAAGTTCTTCATTGCGGACTCCGCGCACCACGCCTACTTCGCCGGCGTCAAACCGGACTTCTCGCTCAACAACCCCTACGTCGTGGTGGGCCTGTTGTTCGGCGGTCTCTTGCCGTATCTGTTCGGCGCGATGGGCATGACGGCCGTGGGCCGCGCGGCGAGCGCGATCGTCGAGGAGGTCCGCCGACAATTCCGCGAGAAGCCGGGCATCATGCAAGGCACCGACAAGCCGGATTACGGCAAGGCGGTCGACCTTTTGACCAAGGCGGCGATCAAGGAAATGATCATCCCCTCGCTGCTTCCGGTGCTGTCACCGATCTTCGTCTACTTCGTGATCTATGCGATCGCGGGGGGCGGGGCGGCCGGCAAGTCGGCGGCGTTCTCGGCCGTGGGCGCGATGCTGCTCGGCGTGATCGTGACGGGCCTGTTCGTCGCGATCTCCATGACCTCGGGCGGCGGCGCCTGGGACAACGCCAAGAAGTACATCGAGGACGGTCATTTCGGCGGCAAGGGCAGTGACGCCCACAAGGCGGCCGTGACCGGCGACACCGTCGGCGATCCCTACAAGGACACGGCCGGACCGGCGGTGAACCCGATGATCAAGATCACGAACATCGTTGCCTTGCTGCTGCTGGCGGTGCTCGCGCACTGAACCAGAGGCAGCTTTCCTGCGACAAACCCGCGGTGCAAGCCGCGGGTTTTTTGTTATCCGCTTTGCGGAGACCGTCGCCATGAAGTTCGAGACGACCAGATGTATCCGGTGCGGCTGCGACATGTTGGCGGCCGACAGTGTCTGTCCAGCTTGCGGCAAGGCGCAAAGAGGCTCCCGGCAATCCGGGCCTCGCACAATGTTGGCAGTCGCGCTGGCGGCGGCCGTGCTCCTCGCCTTCAACTGGTTCAAATCCCCTGCGCCACAAGCAGGGCCTACTGCACGTCCATCTGCAGGCCTTCCTTCTGGATGATGCCGGCGAACTTCTTCGTCTCGGCGTCCACGAAGGCGGCAAATTGGTCGGGCGTGCCGTAATCGGCGCGGGCGCCCATGGCGGCGATGTTCTTCTTGATGTCGTCGCGTTCGAGCATCGCCTTTACTTGCAGGTTGAGCGCTTCGAGAACGGCGGGCTGCACGCCCTTCGGCAGGAACACGGAGAACCACGACGACACGTCGAACGCCGCAAGCTCTGGCGCGCTCTCGCGCATGGTCGGCAGGTTCGGCGCGAGATCGCTGCGCTCGGTCGTGGTGACGCAGAGGCCGGTGAGGGTGCCGTTCTGCACCTGCGGCAGGCTCGGATAGAGATTGTCGAACAGGATCTGGATGTCGCCGGCGAGCGCCGCCTGGAGCGCGGGACCGGCGCCGCGGAACGGGATGTGCGTCATCTTCAGGCCGGTGAGCTGCAGGAACCAGGCGCCGGTGAGATGAGGGCTCTGGCCGACGCCGGAGGAGGCGTAGCTGAGCTTGTCCGGATTGGCCTTGAGATAGGCGACCAGCTCGGCGATCGACTTGATGCCGGTCTTGGGATGCGCCGAGACGATGTTCGGGATCCGGATCATGTTGGAGACCGGCTGGAGCTGGTCCGGCTTGTAAGTGAGGTTCTTGAAGATGCTGTAGGCGATCGCGTTCGGGCCGGGATTGCCGATCAGGATGGTGTGGCCGTCCGGCTTGGCGCGGACCACCTCGGCCGTGCCGATCGTCCCGCCGCCGCCGGAGCGGTTTTCCACCACGGCCGATTGGCCCCAGGCGGTCTGCAGATGCGCCGCCAGAAGCCGACCCATCACGTCGGTCGAACCGCCGGCGGCAGCCGGCACGACGAGGCGGACGTTTTCGGTGGGCTTCCAGTCCGCCAGGCTCGATCGCGGCAGGATTGCTGCGGCCGAGATGGCGGCAGCACCGGTGAGCACGCGACGGCGGGACAGCAATTGATTGGGCACGAATCCACTCCCTGGGTCTTGTTTTGCGGGGAGCGTATGGAACCGGACGCGCAACGGCAAGCCGCACGAGGCCGCAGGCTGAAGGCTCAGTTAAAGCTGAGCAGTTTGAAGATCGGCGTAAGGTAGCTCATCTCCTGGCCCGACGTCGGTGTGGTCCGGCTGATGAAGTCGAAGATCTTGCCGTCCTGCAGGCCGTAATTCGCAAGCCGGCGCACGCGCCGGTTCTTGTCGAAATACACGGCGATGACGCGCTGGTCGACGACCCTTTGGTTCATGAAGGCGACCATGCGCTCGGAGCGCTGCGAGATGTAATAGAACACCTCGCCGTCGAGGGTTGCGACGGTGGAGGGCGTACCCATCACGATCAGCACCTGGTCCTGGCTCGCGCCGATCGGGATCTGCTCCAGCGCGTTGGGCGGGAGGATGTAACCCTTCTGGAACTGCTCGCCGGTGCAGCCCGCAAGCGCAGCGCCAACCAAGGCCACGGCCGCGAACAGGCGCAAGCCGCGCCAACATGCTTGAAGGCCGCGCGGCTGGTCAGCACGCAGGCTGGTCTGGTTCGTTATCGTCATAGCGGAACTGATTCCGTCCCCTTGCGTCGCGCGAGGCGCTGAAGTACCGGGCGGAGGCTCTGAATGCAACACGCGCGCGCCCGCTTGCGGAAACCACAATGCTTTGGCCGTTCAATCACTTCAGGAAACCCCGCCTAGCCTCGCCGGGCACCATTGAAGCCATCTATGGCATGATCGTGACGCAGGCGCGAGAACCCATATTTTACCGAGACTTGGGCGTGCCGGATAGCGTTAACGGGCGTTTCGATCTGTTGCTGCTGCACCTCTGGCTGCTGCTGCGCCGTCTGCGCACGGTTCAGGGCGCCACCGAGCTGTCGCAGGCGCTGTTCGACCGCTTCTGCGAGGACATGGACGACAATCTGCGCGAGATGGGGATAGGCGACCAGACCGTGCCGAAGCGGATGCGGGCCTTCGGCGAGGCATTTTATGGCCGGGTCCAGGCCTACGATCAGGCCATGGAAAGCGGCGGCGAGGCGCTGGCATCGGCGATCTGCAAGAATATCTTGAATGGGGCCGGCATGGACCAGGCGCAGCGGCTCGCGGCCTATGCCAGGGCTGCCGAGGCCGAGCTCGGCCGGACCGGCGAGGCCGCACTGCTGGGTGCGTCCTTCAAGTTTCCTCCAGCGCTTCCTGAGGATGTCACGCCATGACCCGACCGATACCAGCATCCGGGCCCGATCCCTGGCGGGTGCCCGTCATCGTTGCCCAGATCCCGGATACCGGCCTGCATCGCAAGCTCGAGGCCTCGGCCGCCGAGCGGCAGGCCATGGCCGAGACGGCAGGCTTGCGCGAGGTTGTCTCGGTCCAGGCCGACTTCGATGTCGTGCCGAAAAGCGGCAACCGGATCCAGGTTACGGGCCACGTTCGTGCTCGGATCGGCCAGACCTGTGTGGTCACGCTTGACCCGATGGAGAGCGAGATCGACGAGGAGGTGGACCTGATATTTGCCCCCGAGGCCGAGGTCCGCCGCCTGGCCGACCTGATGGAGGAGGGGCAGGACGATCAGGAGCAGGTCGCCGACCCCCCGGAGGCGATCGTCAATGGCATCATCGACCTCGGCCGGCTCGCCACCGACGCCCTGTTTCTGGCGGTCGATCCCTATCCGCGGAAACCGGGGGTGGTGTTTGAGCCCGAGGTCATCGCCCCCGATCCGGAGGACCATCCCTTTGCGGTCCTGAAGGCACTCCAGGACAAGAAGAAAGACCAATAGGTGCCGTCTCCCCCAGAGGACCGCTTTGCTACGGGGCGCGAGGTGTTTGCGATCGTGGTTTGAAAGGTCGAATTATCTGTTTGATTTTGATGTGTTTCTTGTGAATTAGTCCGTCCGCAGCCCGATGCTCCCGGATGCAAAAGGCTGGGGGCAAGAGGTTGTTTCGGGATAACAAAACGCTATTGTCGCGCCCCGGTCCGGGTGCGGCGTGGCGCTTGACCGACCGCCATGTTCGTGGCGGACCCATTTGCGGCCCCGCTCGTTCAAGACCGCACCAGACCAGGTTTCCAGGACTTTTATGCCAAGCAAGGTTCGCATCGCGCTTGACGCCATGGGGGGCGACGCCGGCGCAGCCGTGGTCATCCCAGGCGCCGCCATCTCGCTTGATAGGCATCGCGAGATCGAATTCCTGCTGATCGGGGACCGCGCCAAGATCGAGCCCGAGCTCGACCGCCACCCCGCCCTGAAGGCCGCCTCGAAGATCATTCACACCGATGTCGCGGTCAGCGGCGAGGAAAAGCCGAGCCAGGCGCTGCGGCGCGGCCGCCGGACCTCCTCCATGTGGCTTGCCATCGATGCGGTGAAAAAGGGCGAGGCGGATGTTGCGGTCTCCGCCGGGAATACCGGCGCTTTGATGGCGATGTCGCGCTTCCACCTGCGCACGCTGCCGGGCGTCGACCGTCCGGCCATCGCCGGCATGTGGCCGACCAGGCGCGGCGATTCCGTGGTCCTCGACCTCGGCGCCAGCATCGGCGGCGATACCCACCATCTGGTGTCGCTCGCCATCATGGGCGCAGCGATGGCCAGCGTGTTGTTCAACAAGAAGCGTCCCACGGTCGGCCTGCTCAATATCGGGGTGGAGGAGATCAAAGGGCACGAGGAGATCCGCGAGGCCGGCGAAATCCTGCGCGCCAGGAACCTGCCCGAGCTCGACTATCTCGGCTTCGTCGAGGGCGACGGCATCGGCAAGGGGGTGGCTGACGTCATCGTCACCGAGGGCTACAGCGGCAACATCGCGCTGAAGGCCGCGGAGGGAACCGCGCGGCAGATGGCGGAATTGCTCCGGGACGAGATGAAGCGCAGCTGGCTGTCAAAGCTCGGCTATCTCTTTGCGCGGAACGCCTTCCAGGCCCTGCGAAACAAGATGGATCCGAACAAATCCAACGGCGGCGTGTTGCTGGGATTGAACGGGATCGTGGTCAAGAGCCATGGCGGAATCGCCGCCGAAGGCTTTGCCTATGCGATTGATGTTGGCTATGAGATGGTCAAATTCGATCTCCTCAACAAGATCAATCAGATGCTCAACCGCGAAGGTGGTGCACTCAATTCCGTGCAGGCCGCGCAGGAGGCTGTTTCGTGACTCAAATTCGTTCGGTCGTGCTGGGCTGCGGCTCTTATTTGCCGGAGCAGGTGGTGACCAACGCCCAATTGGCGGCGCGCATCGACACGTCCGACGAGTGGATCGTGCAGCGCACCGGCATTCGCGAGCGGCATATCGCGGCCGAGGGCGAGTTCACCTCGCATCTGGCGCTGAAGGCGGCGCAGGCCGCGCTCGCCGATGCCGGCCTGGACGCGCAGTCGATCGACCTGATCGTGCTCGCGACCTCGACGCCTGACAACACTTTTCCCGCGACCGCGGTCGCGGTGCAGCACGGGCTCGGCATCAATCACGGCGCGGCCTTCGACCTCCAGGCGGTGTGCTCGGGCTTCGTGTTCGCGCTCGCCACCGCCGATAATTTCCTGCGCACGGGCGCCTTCAAGCGCGCGCTGGTGATCGGAGCGGAAACCTTCTCGCGCATCCTCGACTGGACCGATCGCGGTACCTGCGTGCTGTTCGGCGACGGCGCCGGCGCGGTAGTGCTGGAGGCGCAGGAGCAGCCGGGCAATGCCGCCACCGACCGCGGGATCGTGACGACGCATCTGCGCTCCGACGGTCGCCACAAGGCCAAGCTGTTCGTCGACGGCGGCCCGTCCTCGACCCAGACTGTCGGCCATCTGCGCATGGAGGGCCGCGAGGTCTTCAAGCACGCGGTGGGCATGATCACCGACGTGATCGTCGACGCCTTCGAGGCGACCGGGCTCAATGCCGACAGCATCGACTGGTTCGTGCCGCACCAGGCCAACAAGCGAATCATCGACGCGTCCGCGCACAAGCTTCATATCGCGCCGGAGAAGGTGGTGCTGACGGTGGACCTTCACGGCAACACCTCGGCGGCTTCGATCCCGCTGGCGCTGTCGGTGGCGCGCAAGGACGGCCGCATCAAGCGCGGCGACCTGGTTCTGCTCGAAGCCATGGGCGGCGGCTTCACCTGGGGCTCCGCGCTGGTGCGCTGGTAAGCCACAGTCGATAAAATTTTGCCCGAATCAGATCGGATTATCGATGCGCCTGCATTGATGAGGGCTGTTGACCGCCGTATCGTAAGCTCATAATTTCAGACAACAATTGTTCGCCGTGATGTGGGGCAGGGCGATGACCGATCAAAGTAAAACCGTAACGCGTGTCGATCTGTGCGAAGCCGTCTACCAGAAGGTAGGGCTGTCGCGCACGGAATCGTCCGCCTTCGTGGAACTCGTGCTGAAGGAGATCACCGATTGCCTTGAGAAAGGCGAGACGGTGAAGCTGTCCTCGTTCGGCTCCTTCATGGTCCGCAAGAAGGGTCAGCGCATCGGTCGCAACCCCAAGACCGGCACCGAGGTGCCGATCTCGCCCCGCCGGGTCATGGTGTTCAAGCCGTCGGCGATCCTGAAGCAGCGGATCAACGCCCAGCACCGCACCAATGGCGACGCCAGCAAGGCGCAACCCGAGGCGTAATCCGCCTTCCGGATAAGGATTTGGCATTTGGACAAGGCGCCGGATGCGTTCCGAACCATCAGCGAAGTAGCGCAGGAACTCGACATTCCGCAGCACGTGCTGCGGTTCTGGGAGACGCGTTTCTCCCAGATCAAGCCGATGAAGCGCAGCGGCGGCCGCCGCTATTACCGCCCTGACGACGTCGACCTGCTCAAGGGCATCCGCCGTCTGCTCTACGGGGAGGGCTACACCATCCGCGGGGTGCAGCGGATCCTGAAAGAACACGGCGTCAAATCGGTGCAGGGCCTCGCCGACGGCGCGGCCGCGGTCTCGTTCGGCGCCATCGAAGACGCCGTCGGCGCGAGCCTGATGGAGCCCGAGGAGGAGACCGGCGTCCGCGGCGCCCGCGACAGCGACGATGACGACTACCAGGGCGAGGAGGAGGAGGGCATCGACTTCCGCTTCTCCGAGACCGACGACGAGGAAATCCTCACCACCTTCCGCAAGGGCGGCACCCCCGCCGCGCCCGCCGGCCCCAGCGCGATCGACCGGGAGCGTCTCGGACGGGTGCTCGCCGAGCTCATTGCCTGCCGCGAGATGCTGGATCAGGCACTGAAGGACGCCTGAGGCCGGATCTCCCCGGCTTTGGGGCAGTTCCGGGGGCCTTTCGGCAGGGGCAGCAAAATGGTGTCACCTCGCCTTGCGCAAACCGGCGATCCTAGCTAATGGAACGACGTTCGGAGCGTGGCGCAGCCCGGTTAGCGCACTAGTCTGGGAGACTAGGGGTCGGAGGTTCAAATCCTCTCGCTCCGACCATTTTTCAAATCATCTGTCGGGCGGATTGACGGCGGCGTGCAGCCTGCTCCCGCCGCGATGCGCGTGCACCGATCTGGAGCGCGTGGCCGCTTCGGCCTCCGGCAAACCAAAATGCCGAAAACAACCCCATGCACAGTAGCGAAGTCATTGGCGCGATACCGTTTTTCCGAAGCGGTTTGACGCGTCGGGCAAAACAGGTGCATAATGTTATGGTGCCGGCTTGCGGTCGGAAGGATCTAGGCGGAAAGGCTCTGACCGACGAGACCGGGGAGGAGCTTGCGGGGCTTTCAGCAGCCAAGAGGAGACCGCCAGGCTGACCAGCGGGCTGCGAGGCGAGGGTCCTGCAGGCGAGATCTGGCAGGTTCATCCTTGGCAGATCACCGTGAGAGACAGCCCCTCGCTTCGTCGGTAGACCGGCGCAGCTCTGAATTCTACCGCGCAATGAGAGGGACTAACCGTTGGCCGATCAAAGAGCCATTCGGGCGGCTGCTTTGATCCGATTCAGAACTTGTCCGCGTGCGCATCTCCAGATGCCTTCTCGTGTATTCAGGTCACCACCTCAGCCTTGTGCTCGTCGTCGATGGAGCGGACATCTCCCGTCTCGATTAAAGTACGTGTCGCATCCACCGAAGCGTAGGTCCACAGGATCTTCATGCCCTCACTCAGCGAGACGTTGCGGAAGCGGTGCGGAATGTTGGCCGGAATGAACGTAACATCGCCAGCCTCGATAGGGTACTCGACCCCGTCGATCTCCGCGACCGCGGTTCCCTCGAGCAGCAGGACGCTCTCCTCGCAGTTGTGCTTGTGCATAGGGATCGCTGCGCCCGGTTCGAAGATCGTGATACCGTTAATGAAGCTACTCGAGCCGGTACGGCGAGTGACGAGCGGGATCGTCTTGGCGCCGCCGCCGCGCTGCCGTGCGGGGATTTCAGAGGGTCGCAGGACGGCAGGCTTTGCAGACGTCATTGTCATCATGTGTCCTTTCCAGGAGGGAGATTGCTTCAAGCCTTGGCGGGGCCGATCCAGAGAGTCTTGATGTTGGTAAATTCTTTGATGCCGTAGACACCGAGTTCGCGGCCGTACCCTGACTTCTTGATGCCGCCGAAAGGCAGTCGGGCATCAGACGCGACCATGCCATTGATGAAGACGGCACCTGCGTCGATGCTGCGAGCAAGCCTGCGGGCGCGTTCGAGATCGCCGGACCACAACGCGGCGCCGAGGCCGAATTCGGTTTGGTTCGCGACTGCGACCGCTTGTTGCGCGTCTTTGACCCGAGTGATTGCGGCAACCGGGCCGAAGGTCTCCTCGCAGAAGGCGACCATCTCGGTGCCGACATGGTCGATGACTGTGGGCTTATAGGTAAAGCCAGGCCCTTCGACGGGCCGACCGCCGAGCTTGAGAACGGCTCCGGCGGCGAGCGTCCGCTCAACCTGCCCATGCAATTCGTCTCGCAAGTTCGCCCGTGCCATCGGCCCGATCTGGGTGTCGCGGGCCATCGGGTCACCGATCTTGAGCCTCTGCGCCCCGTCGACGAAAGCAGCCACGAACCTGTCCGCGATGGCTTCTTCCACGATAAAGCGCTTGGCGTTGACGCAGCTCTGGCCGACATTGATGAACCGAGCCTTTACCCCGACGGTCGCGGCAGTCTCGACATCGGCATCGGCAAGCACGATGAACGGGTCCGAGCCGCCGAGCTCGAGGACCTGCTTTTTCAGCACCTGGCCGGCTTGGCTTGCGACGATGGAGCCGACCTGCGTCGAACCGGTGAGGGTCACCGCGGCAATTCGGTTATCCGCGATGAGGCTTGCGACCGCGGTCGCCTCGACCAGCAGTGCGCGAACCAAACCTTCCGGCGCGCCAGCTTTCCGAATGACCTCCTCGATGGCAAGCGCGCATTGCGGCACATTGTTGGCGTGCTTGAGAATGGCGCCGTTTCCGGCCGCCAAAGCCGGCGCGGCGAACCGGAAGAACTGCCAAAACGGGTAGTTCCAGGGCATGATCGCGAGCACGACGCCGAGCGGGTCAAAGACGACGGCGCTCTCGCTGGCATTCGAGGCGACCGGTTCGTCAGCCAGGAAGCGCGGCGCATGTTCCGCATAGTATTCGCACGTGACCGCGCACTTCTCGATCTCGGCCTCGGACTCGACGATGGGCTTCCCCATCTCGTGCGTGATCAGTTCAGCGAAGCCCACCTTGCCGGCTCGCAACACGCGAGCAGATCTGCGCAGGATTTCGACGCGTTCTTCGATAGGGACCCTGCGCCACCGGCGCTGCGCTGCCGCAGCGGCGGTCAACGCTCCATCGACCTGTTGCGGGGTGTGGGTTGCAAAGCGGGCAAGCTCCGTGCCGTCATATGGATTGCGTGAGACGATAGGCATCCGATGTCCTGGAAATGCTTGAGGGATCAGGCTGCGGCGTTGTTCGCCAGTACATTGGTCAGGGTTGCGATCACCGCGTCGGTGAACGCTCGTGTATCTAGTCCACCGCCGACGTCGCGGGTGCGGGTCGCTGGATTATCGAGAACCTGATCGACAGCTCGTTCGATGAGTTGCGCGGCTGAGAGTATCCGCGCGTTTCCGTCACGTTGGCCCCGCCACTGCAACAGCATCGCCGCGGACAGGATAAGCGAGGTCGGATTGGCGATACCTTGGCCCGCAATGTCGGGAGCGGAGCCATGCTGGGCTTGGGCAACGCAGATGCTGTCGCCAAGATTGATCGACCCTCCGAGTCCCAGGCTGCCGGACAGTTCGGACGCCTCATCGGACAGGATGTCGCCGAACATGTTGGTGGTGACGATGACGTCGAAGCGATCCGGTGTCCGGATCAGGAGCGCCGCGGTTGCATCGACGATGAGCTCCTCGAGCTCGACATCGGGGAAGTCGGTCGCAACGCGACGAACTTCGCGGAGGAACAGCCCGTCCGACATCTTGACCACATTGGCCTTGTGCACGGCAGTTACCTTCTTGCGGCGACCGCGTGCCAGCGCGAATGCCGTTCGGGCGACGCGCGCCGAGGCCTTGGCTGTGATCTTCCGGACCGACAACGCCATATCGGGATCGGGCATGAATTCGCCGGAGCCCGCGAACATGTTCCTATCGGAGTAGAAGCCTTCTGTGTTCTCACGGACGAGGATCAGGTCCATAGGTTTGCGCAGGATACTGAGACCTTTCCGCGAGCGGCACGGACGAATATTCGAATACAAGTCGAACTTCACTCGCAATTCGCCGGACTGGTTGATGCCGCCTTTGTCACGCGCCGGATAGTCGTAATGGGACACGGGGCCGAGAATGACGCCATCGGCTTGCGGTATCCTCGCCATCACGTGGTCCGGCAAAGTCGTCCCCTGCTCCTTGAGCGCGACGAGACCGATCTGATGCGTTTCGAACTCAAGGCCGAGCGAAAGAGCCTGGTCGGCGACATCAAGCACGCGCAGGGTCGCTTCGGTGATTTCGGGTCCGATTCCGTCGCCTGGGAGAACGATGATCTTCATGAATTTCCTGTCTTGACTTGAGGGCTAGCGGTTGAAATAGGCCATTGCGAGGAGCGCAAGGGTGACGGTGATGCCGCCGCCGATGCGCGTCGCGATCTGCGCGAACGGCATCAGCCGCATGCGGTTGCCGGCGGACAGAATGGCGATATCGCCGGCGCCGCCCATGCCGCTATGGGTTCCTGTGACGATCGCGCTTTCGATCGGGTAGAGGTTCACCAAACGCGCGGTAAGAAAGCCCGTGAGCACCATCGACGAGACGGTCGCCACGATCGTGATGAGATTGGCGGGCGCGAAGCCCGCGACCAGCTTGTCCCATGGAGTCAGCACCACGCCGAAAGCGAACAGCATGGGGTAGGCGACTGCAGTTAGGCAGAGCTTGTAGGCGGCATAGGAGCCGGCCTGGATGCGCGGTGTGACCCCATGAGCAAGCTTCAGGACAACGGCCATGAACAGCATCACAACCGGCGCGGGGAACCGCAGCAAATGGAAGGCGAGCACGCCGCAGAGATACAGCGTGACGGCAACCATCGCGGCAGCGGCGAGGTTCTGCATGCTTCCGTCGGTCTTGGTCGCCTCTACTTGGTCGGCAAGATCGGCATCACGGACCGGCTGCAGTTGTCCGTCGCCCGTCAAGCTGGGCCGCATCTTGCCGAGATGGTTGAGCGCTCCCGCCAGAATGATCGCGGTGAGATTGCCAACCAAAATCGGCGGCAGCACGCGCGCGAGGACCTCGCCCTGGGCGGTACCGGTGATCCCAGCATACCCGATCGAAAGAGGTATGGCCCCCTCGCCAACGCCGCCGCCCATGATGGGGACGACGATGAAGAAGAAGCTGTCGAAGGCTCCCAATCCAAGAAGGCTGCCGATGCCCGTGCCGACGGCTGCTGCGACGGCGCTGCCCGTGGCGAGGGGCACGAAGATCTTCGCAAAGCCCTTGATCAAGATCGTGCGATCCATGCTCAGGATGCTGCCGACGATCACGACGGCAATGAACAGGCTGAGCACATTGGTGGATCTGAAGAAGTCGCCGACGACCTTGATCGCAGCAGCCGGAATCCACCCCTTATAGGCAAGATAGGATGGGACAAAGGTCACCAGCACTGCGCCGCCGCCGATATGACGAATGAGGGGAAGGCGGTTTCCGATTCCACCTAAGGTGAAGGCAAAGGCGGCCATGATTCCGATCACCATCGCGATCTCGCCACCGAGGTGGCCGGTCGCGTTGAAGGTGACGAGCAATCCGACGAGGAGGACGTAGACAGGCACCGGGATGATGCCGATATCGGTATCCATCCAGGAGCGCCAGAACCGGCCGAAAGCCGTGGGTGCGCGATCCGGCTTCGTTTCATCCCCTGCAAGTGCCATCGCTTGGTCAGCCATCCGTCTCGCTCCTCAGAAGCCGTAGAGGCGGGTGGGATTGTCGACGAGAATTTTTCGCAGCACGGTCGCCTCGTCGGTCCATGACGCCAGTAGCGAGAGCAGGTGGGCATCGTCGACTTGCCGGAAAGGTTCGATCTCTCCCGACTTGCGCTCGCGTCGCTCCGCGCCACCCCCAGTGTGCGGCCAGTCCGAAGCCCATAGGAGGCGGTCCGGATTTGCCGCGATCAGAGCGCGTGCAAGGAGAGCGACGTCGTCATAGTCGGGAGCGCGCCGCGAGGCTCGATAGGCGGCGGACAGCTTGACCCACACTTTCCCGGTGTCGAGTAAGCGCAGCAACGCGGCGAACTCCGGCTGTTCGGGACCACGCGCCGCTTCGGCCCCGGCGAAATGATCGAGAATGACCGGAACGGGCGAGGCCGCAATGGTGTGGGAAAGGGACTCCATCAACGGCAGATCGACATAAATTTGGACAGCCAACCCGACGGCCTTAACGCGGGACATGGCGCTTGAAACGGCAACAATCGCGGCGGTAGCGCGGTCCTCACCCTTGACGTTGAGGTTCACTCTCACACCAACGACGCCGCTTTGTTTGAGGGTGCGCAGATCGGGATCCGTGGTGCGAGCCGGATCGATAACGGCGATGCCGCGGGCGACGTCAGGGCCGAGCACACGCAGTGCATTCAGCATGCAGCGATTGTCATCGCCATAGACGCTGGGTTGCACCAGAATCACACGGTCAATTCCGAGATTTCGTCTGAAGCTCTGAAGCTGCTCTACGGAAGCTGTTCCGGGCGTGTAGGCCCGCGGCTCCACGTAAGGAAAATGGTCGGGCTCGAAAAGGTGGACGTGGCAGTCGGTCGAGCCCGACGGTGGAAACGGGAGCTTTGGAGATGCACCGGTGGCCCGTGCCCGGGTCGTTATTGCCGAGCTCGCGGTGGACATCGCGAGTGCCGCAGCGACCTCGCCGAGCAGGTCTCTCCGGCTCCGCAACCGGTCGTCTTGCACTATCATGAGCGCCTCCCTGGACCCCTTCTTTCGAGGGATGGGTGGCTCGTACCCGGTTTTGTGGTATTTTGCAATAGCAAAATACCAATCGGGCGAGATCCGAGTTCGCGTTTCCGGTGCGGA
Source organism: Bradyrhizobium sp. JR4.3 (assembly GCF_040547695.1). Taxonomy (NCBI): domain Bacteria; kingdom Pseudomonadati; phylum Pseudomonadota; class Alphaproteobacteria; order Hyphomicrobiales; family Nitrobacteraceae; genus Bradyrhizobium; species Bradyrhizobium sp. JR4.3. The sequence goes on from NZ_JBEPQF010000009.1 coordinate 76,112, forward strand.
AACGAGCGTTGCTGTTTAAATGCCCTCGTGGTGCTTGGCTCCGCGTTGCCGCTTTCGCTAAGGAAACGCCGACGCTCTATGGAATGGACCGAGATGCAGCCGACTCCGCTCATCAACGAGCTCGCAAAGCAGATTGCGGAGCATCTGCGCGCCGAGAATCCTTCCGCTGGGACTCGACTTGTCGAGCGCAAGCTTGCGGCGCAATTCCGCGTCTCGCGCTCCCCGATCCGCTCGGCGCTTCGCCTTCTGCACGCGCAGGGGGTACTCGGTGTTGCTGGAAGCGGTGGCTTCATCACCGTCGATGTTCGCAAGGCCCGTTGGCCTGACCACGCTGGTGCGGTCCCGAGAGATGAGGATTTGTATCTGCGCATGGCGCAGGACCGCCTTGAAGGTCTGCTGCCGGAACGTGTTACCGAGAACGAGCTGCAACGGCGCTACGAGCTAACGCGCGGTGAACTGGCCCGCTTGCTACGCCGCATTCTCAGCGAGGGCTGGATCGAACGGTTGCCTGGACACGGCTGGACCTTCCTTCCGATGCTCACCTCGATTGAGGCCTACAAGGACAGCTATCGATTCAGATTGGTCATCGAGCCGGCGGCCATTCTGGAGCCAGGGTTTGTGCTCGACAGGGCCTCATTGGAGGCGTGTCGCGACCAGCAGCAGCGGCTCGTAGACGGGGAGATATGGTCTGTGTCCAGCCCGGCGCTGTTCGACATGAACAGCAAGCTGCATGAGACGATCATTGATTGCAGCCGGAACTCGTTTTTCATTGACAGTCTCAAGCGCGTTGACCGGCTCCGCCGGCTGATGGAATACAGACAGTCTCTCGACCGCCGCTACGCCGCCGTTCGTTGTCGCGAGCATATCGCGCTGATCGATCTTCTGCTCGAGCAACGCCGCCAAGATGCGTCCGAATTCATGAGACGGCATCTCTCCTCGGTGAGCGTCGAGAAGATTGTGCTGAGAAGCGGAACGAACACTCAACGTACATCCTCGGCTGACGATTGACTCTTTGTCCTAACGTGAAAGTGCGCCAGAATGTTTCGCCCGGCTGACCTCCTGACGACCACCAAGGGCTTCCAACCGCAGCGCCTCGCCATTGCTTCGAGCATCTATGCGATCTGCGATCGATTCACGCTTGCAAGTAAACAGCTATAGGGCAGCTGGCTTCGGTCCGTTGCGCCTCAAGGGCTTTGGCGGCCTTCCGAACCGTGGCGCAGCCCGGCTCGCGACGGAACTGCCTGATTATGTCCGCACAGTTGTGATTGCAGCGCCAAGCCTACCTCAAATACCCCACCACCATCCGCGTCGTCTCGTCCACCAGCGTCCGCACCATCTTCTCTGAGAGTAGCTCCGCCTGATTCAGCACGGCGTTGTGTGCGACGGCCTCGATCGTGCTGACGCAAATGAACGTGGCTAGCCCCGGATCGATCTTGCGCATCTCCTTGCGGCGGCTTTCGAGATAGGCGCGGACGAGGGTGTGGACTTCGCGGTTGAAGACTTCGACGTCGGCGAGCTGCCCGGTGCGGGGAATCTGCTCGGCGAGCACGCGGTGCAGTTTTGGGTCGATACGGTGAGCTTCGAGTGCGACCGTGACGAGGCGACGCACGGCCTTTTCGATCGGCATCTCGGCGACCTCAGTCAGCGCGGCGCGCACGACCTGCATGATCTCCTCGTTGTGACGGTCGATCACGGCGGCGACGAGCGCCTCCTTGCCCGGATAATACTGGTAGAGCGAGCCGACGCTGACGCCGGCGACTTCGGCGATGCGGTTGGTGCTGGCCTTCTCAAAGCCTTCCTTGGCCAGAATGCGAGCGGTTGCCTCGACCAGGGCGTCGACGGTGACGCGGGATCGCTCCTGCGAGGCGTTCTTCCGCGGCTTTGTGGGTGGTTTACGGGCCACGGCCTTGTGATCTGAATGCGAGTAGGAAAAGCGAGTGAATGCTCGCAATATAGCGGCAAATGGCGGCGGGCCGGCAAGCCTCTTTGTCGCCCTGTCGAAAGTGCCAGATGGGGATGTGGCCATGAGCGTTGCAAGATGAGCGTTGCAAGACTTGTGTCGGCCTTGCAGTTCTGTCCGGGCGGTTGCGTCTTCAGTGCGCCGTCCCGGCGCGAACCCGCACCAAGCCTGCAAAGCCGCGCCTTCAACATGCTGCTGAGGCAGCTTCCGTACAAGGAGCAGCTCGCGTCCGCCGAGGCGGTGCAGGCGCACGTGCAGAAGCTCGCGCTGGAGCCGGCCTCGTTTGAGCCGACGGGGCTCGGGCGCGGCGTCGAGGCGACGTTGACCAAGATGGGAGGGTGGCCGGTCTATTACACGGCGCCGTCATCGGGCCATGAGGGCTGCAACTACGTCATGTTCCTGCATGGCGGCGGCTACATCAACGAGATCGTGCCGGCGCATTGGCGCTTCGTTGGCCAGATGACTCGCAAGGCGGGCATCGTCTGCGTGGTGCCGATCTATCCGCTTGCGCCGCGCGCGACCGCGAAGGACGTCGTGCCGGCGACAGCCGAGCTGTTGCGGATGCTGCTGGAGGATGCGGGTCCCGCAAAGGTCACGGTGGTCGGCAATTCGGCCGGGGCGGGCCTTGCGCTCGCCGCCTGCCAGTGGCTGCGTGATCGCGGGCATCGGCAGCCGAACCGGCTCGTGCTGATCTCTCCCGCGGCGGATGCGTCGGTCAGCCGTCCGGAGCAGGTCGAGATCGCCGCGCGCGATCCGATCCAGGACATTCCCGGGATTCTCGAAGCAGGGCGGCTCTATGCCGGCGAGCTCGATATCGACCATCCCTTCGTCAGCCCGCTCAACGGCGGCTTTCGCGCGTTCGCGCCGATGCTCATCTTCTCCGGGACGCGCGATCTGCTCTATCCCGACAGTGTCGGTCTCGCGGAGAGGGCAAGGGCGGTCAACGTGCCGGCGGAGCTGCATCTCTTGCGCGACCAGCCGCACAATTATGCGCTGATGCCGACACCGGAGGGGCGCAAAGCGCGTGCGATGATTCTTCGTGCAGTGGCTTGAGGGGAAGCGTGACGGTTGTCACAGGACGCGGCGGCACCACGATGGGGGCTGGCGCTAACGGTGCCCATGCGGAGCGACAAGGCAGGGCCCCCGGGGCGTTTCCTCGATAGACGTAGTTTTGCGGGGCCTTAGGCGTGGCCCTTGATCTCGTAGTGACCCGGAACGCATTTGTAGCGATCGAGCCGCCAGTTGGCGTGGTAGATCGGATGCTCGCCCATCCATTTCGCCAAGGGGGCCTGTGCGCCGATCGCACACTGCATCATCGACATCTCGGGCGTCATGTTGCTGTCGGTCACGATTTCCTCGATGCAACTGCCTGAGCTGGCTGCACTCAGCCGGCAGAGCACGGCAACGACGGTCACGAACATTCCAGTCACCTCATCGGTAGTTTCTGACCACGAAGAGGATGCAAGCGGAGTGCCAGAGCCTGTGACGCAAACAACACGCTGGCTTGGCCGACTCGACCCAGCGTCCGGACTCCCTTTAGCGATTCGGATTGTAAAAAATTGCCCCTAAACCGAAGCCGGGCAAATACGGGGAACCGGCAGGGGTGAGACGCAGGGATGATCGATTGTGGGGGCAGCGCCGCGCCGGTGGCGCTTCACAGGCCGCGCGCAGCCGGTAGGCTTGCAGGCGTGGCCACCCGCCAAAAGAGCGGAGCCGCCACAAGGGATATGGAAACGCGAGGGCAGACCATGAAGGCACGACCGACCGGCGTGATTCCGCCGATGACGACGCCGTTCCGGAAGGATGGCGAGATCGACTACACCCTTGTGGCGCTCCAGGTCGACTGGATGATCGGCGCCGGCGCGCATGGCGTCGCGGCCGGCGGCTCGACCGGCGAGGGGCACACGCTCGATCACGAGGAATATCGCGACCTGATGGAGGCGACCGTTGCGGCGGTGAAAGGACGCATTCCTGTGATCGCCGGCATCATCGTCGATTCCACGCGCGATGCGATTCGCCGCGGCAAGCTCGTGCGCGACATGAATGTCGCGGCGCTCCAGGTCACGCCGGTGCACTATCTGTTCAAGCCGGACGACGAGGCGATGGTGGCGCATTTCCGCGCCATGGCTGATGAGACCGGCATGCCCATCATCATCTACAATGTGGTGCCGTGGTCTTATCTCTCGCCGGCGCTGCTGACGCGGATCATGACCGAGGTGCCGCTGGTGGTCGGCGTCAAGCAGAGCGCGGGAGACCTGAAACTGTTCGCGGACCTCATGATGATGGCCCCCGACAAGCTGATCTACAGCGCGGTCGATGCCCTGATGTATCCGTCCTACACATTGGGGGCACATGGCTCGATCGCCGCGATCCTGACCGCGGCGCCGCATGCCTCCGTCGCGCTGTGGGATGCGGTGAAGGCGGGTGACCATCCGCGCGCGCTCGACCTGCACAAGAAGTTGCTGACGCTGTGGAACGCCGTCATTGCCGACAATCTGCCGGCCTGCACGCGCTATGCGCAGACGCTGCAGGGCCTGCCCAGGACCTATCCGCGCGCGCCGATGCCGGAGGCCTCGCCCGCGCAGCAGGCGGCGATCCGCAAGGCGCTGGACGGGCTCGGCGCGTTGAACGGGCGGCGCGTCGAGGCGGCCGAATAGTCCGCGCCCCGAAATACTGATGAGCATGGCAGCGCCGATCCGCTTTTACCTGCGGATGCGGCGCTGCTACATTTTGCGCGCGCTTCGATGCGTGCGGCGCTAGCCGTGAAGAAACATACCGACAAGGGAGGGGCCGAAAGTCCCATGAAGGATTTTGCAGGAAAGATCGCCGTCATCACCGGCGGCGGCACGGGAATGGGGCGCGAGCTCGCGCGGCAGCTCGTCGCCGAGGGCTGCAATGTTGCGATGTGCGACGTCTCGGAAGCCGCGATGGCCGAGACCAAGCGGCTGTGCGAGGTCGAGAAGCTGCCGCAGGGCCTGCGCGTCACGACCCATGTCGCCGACGTCTCGATCGAGGATCATCTCAAGCGATTCCGCGACGAACTCGCCGAGCAGCAGAAGACCGACCGGATCCACCTTCTGTTCAACAACGCCGGCATCGGCGGCGGCGGCAGCCTGTTCACCAACACGCGCGAGCAGTGGGAGCGCACCTTCAACATCTGCTGGGGCGGGGTCTATCTCGGCGTCCGCACCTTCCTGCCGATGCTGGTCGCGGCGGACGAGGCCCACATCGTCAACACCGCGAGCGTCAACGGCTTCTGGGCCTCGATCGGCATGACCCAGTCCCACACCGCCTACAGCTCGGCGAAGTTCGCCGTGAAGGGATTTACCGAAGCGCTGATCAATGACCTCCGCCTGCACGCGCCGCACGTCAAATGCTCGGTGGTGATGCCCGGCCATATCGGCACCTCGATCGTCTCCAACTCGCGCAAGGTGCAGAGCGCCGACGGCTCGGCGCGGCTCAATGCCGACGAGGTTGCGCTGACCCGCAAGCGCATGGTCGCGGCCGGCGTGCCGGATGCCGACAAGATGTCGGACGAGGACATCCAGGCGGCGTTCGCTGAGCGCGCCCGCAGCTTCCTCGAGGATGCGCCGACGACGGCGGCGCAGGCCGCCAGGATCATCCTCGACGGGGTCAAGGCGGAGCAATGGCGCATTCTCGTGGGCGAGGACGCAAAGCGCCTCGACCAGCGCGTGCGCGCCACGCCGGAGCAGGCCTACGACCGCGCGTTCTACGAAAGTTTTACGCAGGAGGTCGGCTGGCGGCTCGGCTGAGGCGGCCGCCGAGCGGGCGCGGATATAGGTATGATGAGCATCATGGCAAGAGGCGCGCAGGCAATTTCGCGTGCCACCTCTTGCCAGTTCTCTTGCCAGTTCGCCGCCATTCTTCCTGCCAGTGTTCAGTCACTCATGACGAATTGGAATGTCACGCATGCGAGACGTCCCTGCGTTCAAGCGATGGTGATCTCGAACGGCTCTCATTCGGCGCACGGCAGCTTGGTCAGGGAACCAAAATAGTTTAGTCAGTCATCTGTAAGGCGATGACCAGAGCGTAGCTCCCGATGATACCCGCATGCCTCTCCGACGACTGGATCCTTTGCCCGGAGCGAGAGGACATCTCCGCTGAGTTCACGCGGCTCCTCACCGCGGCCCAGGAGGGCGGCGCCACGATCGCGGAATGCCTGATGATCGCGCGGCGGCTGAAGCGGGGCGAAGACCAGTCCTGGCATCGTGAGTGGAAGAATCTGGCGCAAGCCAATCGACTTCGTGCCGAGGCCGCGTTCGCGGAAGGTCACAGGGCGACTGCGCAGCGCAACTGGCTCCGCGCCATGAATTACTACAGTGCGGCCGCAATGCCGCTCGATCAGGCGGACGAGCGCCGCTGGGTCGCGGTCCTCGCGATGCAGGATTGCGCCCGCCGCTTCCTCGCCGCGCGCGACCCGGCCGGAGAGGTCCTGACGATCCCCTGGCTCGACGGCCATTCGTTGCAGGGCTATTTCCTGCCCGCGCCGTCGGGACGCCTGCGAGCCCCGACCGTGATCTGCATCGGCGAGCCCGGCCACCGCAAGGAGGAATTTCTGTTCAAGCTCGCGCCGCATGCGCGCGAGCGCGGCTTCTCGCTGCTGGCGCTGGACCTGTTCGGCGACCAGCGCGACGATTATCTCGACGCGCTGTTGCGGCGCCGGGATCTCGAGAGTGCGATTCCGTGCGTCATGGACTATCTGGAGACGCGCAGCGAGGTCGATTTCGAGCGCGTCGCGATCGTCGCCGATGGCTGGGGTTCTTCCTTCGTGGCGCGCGCGGTGCTGCAGGAGCCGCGGCTTGCCGCCGCCGTCTGCGACGGCGGCCTGTGGGACCTGCACGAGCGGGCCTTCTTTGCCAGCCGATTCGCGATGAGCGACGTCAGCATCGTTCCGGTGCCGCATGCTCCCCTGATGGCCTCCAGCGCCGATTGTCCGGTGCTGATCACGCTCGGTGAGGACGGGTGGCTCAAGGCGGATCGAGCGCGTCAGATCGTCCAGACGTCCCGGCTCGGCAGTTCGGATGTCATGTTGAAGGTGTTCACCGCGGCCGAAACCGGCGCGGCGCAGGCCCATGCGGACAATCCGAGCCTCGCCAACGAATACATCTTCGACTGGCTGGAATCGCGGCTCGGCGCCGCGGGGCGCATTTAAGGACGTCGCCTCAGAAGTCGAGGGTCAGGCGGACGCAGGCCTTTTCGAGACGGGTCTTCAGCATCGCGAGCTTGGTGGTGAATTCCGTCAGCTCTTTCTCGTCGAACTCCTGGAAGACGAATTCCCTGATCGTCTTGTACTGCTCGTTGAGGCTCGCCAGGTGCTTCTGCGTCTTCTCGGTCAGGGACAGCCGCACCACCCTCGCGTCGGTCGGCGAGGGGCGACGGCGCAACAGGGCCTTCTTCTCGAGCAACTTGGACTGGGTGGTGACGAACGACGGGTCGACGTGGAGCAGTTTTGAGACGACGTTGACCGGAATGCCGTCGTCCTTGTCGAGGTCGGAGATCGCCATCAGGATCAGCCATTGCGGGCCGCTGATGCCGAGCGTTCTCGCCCAGAACTGACGCAGCTCCTCCAGATACATGTTGATCGACGATATCTCCCAGGTGAAGCGCCTGATGATATCCAGATTGCCGATGGAGCGGAGGCGCGCCCCTTCTTTCCTCGTCGCTGACACAGCGTCACTCCCGTGATCTGATTTGTAGGCGGCCGGTATCGTGCAAGCCATAGTCCACGCAAGCCTGCTCTGACGCAAGTGCAGAGCAGGGTAATTTCGTCACTAAAACTACAAAGATGATCAGCTCACGGAATCGCTTCGCCTTGGTGTTGCATGCGGGGCACAGGTTTAGCGAAACCACAAAGCTTATCAAATAAGGTATTTTGATTAGTGAACGGCGCAGGCATATTGCGTCGTGACGGTGGGGGGTACTCGATCGTCCCGTTGCAGCTGGTTCGCCCACGTCCCTCGCGTCGAAAGCGGGTGTGTGCGCAAAGCGGCCGAGCGGATTTGAAAGACGGGGATCTGGGGGACCTCATGGTCCGGTCTTCGTAACATGAGCAACTTGGAGGTTTTTAATATGAAAGTGGTGAAGAGCCTTTTGCTCGGCACTGCGGCGGGTCTGATCGCCGTCAGTGGAGCTCAGGCGGCTGATCTTCCGGTCAAGGCCAAGGCGGTCGAGTACGTGAAGGTCTGCTCGCTCTACGGCGCGGGTTTCTACTACATCCCGGGCAGCGACACCTGCATCAAGCTGGGCGGCTATCTGCGTGCCGAAGTGGCGCTCAATGCCGGCGGCAATTACAGCGCCCAGTACAACAACGTCTTCGCGGCGAACAACCGCCTGACGAACTATTACTCGATGCGCGCCCGTGAAGATCTCAACATCGACACCCGCACCGCGACCGAGTACGGCGTTGTCCGCACCTATTTCGATGCGGTCTTCACCTGGACGACCGGCAACTATGTCGGCGCCGGTTCGGGAACGGGTGCCACTCAGTACAGCGGCACGCTCGGCCTCAACGCCGCAGGCACGGGCCTGATCGGCTCGACCAGCGGCGCCGTCAACGGCACCGACGGCACCACCTCGGGCGGTGCGCTCGGCGTCTACTACGCCTTCATCCAGTTCGCCGGCTTCACCATGGGTAAGGCCGTGTCGCAGTTCGACGCGCCCTGGATCAACTATCCCGGCAACAACTTCGACCAGCTCGTCGGCGGCAGCGGCAGCACCAACGGTGTTGCCCAGTTCACCTACACCGCCGATCTCGGCCAGGGCGTGACGGCGATCGTCTCGGCGCAGGACCAGACGCAGGTGTTCCAGACCGCGCTCTGGAACACGGCCGGCATGTCCACCACCGGCGTCCTCGGCGGTGCCTACGGCTCCAACGATCTCGGCGGCACCCGCTCCCCCGATCTCGTCGGCACGCTTCGGGTCGACCAGGCCTGGGGCCTGTTCCAGGCCTCGGTCGCGGCGCACGACAACCATGTCGGCTATTACGGCGCGAGCGAAGCCACCGGTCATCCTGAAGACAAGTGGGGCTGGGCCGTCCAGCTGGCTCTGTCGATCAAGAACATCCCGACCGGTGCCGGCGACGTGATCAACATCTCGGGCGTCTACACCGACGGCGCGAGCCGCTACAACTTCCAGGAGCTGGCAGCGACCAGCTACTCGATGTTCGGCGGTTCGGGCGGCGCGTATCAGAGCATCGGCTTCGCCGGCGTGTCTGACGCGGTGTTCGCACCCGGCAGCGGCCTCGAGCTGACCAAGACCTACGGCTTCCGTGGTGCCTACACCCACAATTGGAGCCCGTACTGGAACTCGGCGCTCTATGGTGCGTGGGCTGCCGTCAACTACAGCGGCACGGCCAAGGGCATGATCTGCGGCAGCGCCGCGTTCGCGACCCTGACCGGCACCTGCAACCCGGACTTCAACATCGGCCAGATCGGTGTCATCACCCGCTGGACCCCGGTCAAGAACCTGACCTTCTCGGCTGACTTCACCTACAGCCACCTTGACCAGAAGTACTCGGGCGTGATCACGACGCCGGCGCTCACCAGCGTTGCCAAGCCTGCAGCGACCTATGAGCTGAAGGACCAGGACACCTACAGCCTGTTGGTTCGCGCCCAGCGCAACTGGTAAGCCTTGATCTTCGGATATGACGCAGCCCCGGCGGGACACCGCCGGGGCTTTTTTTATGAGATGAGCATTTTTACGAAGATGGCTTTCGGAAATACGGCAGTCTGTGCGGGCGGCGAAGACGAGCCATGCGATTCGATCGGCCCAAATTTATTTACTTACCTGAGTTACTAAGCTATATAACTCGAAGCCGATGACGAAAGTTGCGGCTCTGACTTGATGCTAAACCTCCAGAAACCTCCGGCAATGCCCTGCCGGAGGTTTTTCGTTTGAGGACACGGCTCTAGGATATGGTTCTAAGCGCGCATGACGCGCGCGCGGGAATTCGGCCGGTAGGCGAGGCGGCTGTGGCCGACGCAATAGGACTGGCCGTCGGGCGCGGAGTTGCCGCAGAAGCAGAAATCGTCGGCGCCGGGCGTCGAGATCGGCCAACGGCAGCGGTTCTCGCCAAGTTCGAGTAGCGAGCAGCGATTGGCGTCGTCGATCGGAGCGGCGACCATCGGCGCACTGGTCTCGCCATAGATCGTGGCGAGCATCTCGTATTGCAGCCGCGGCACGGTCCGCGGCGTGCGCGAAGGCGCCAAGCCCCTGTCCTGAACCTTGCGGTCGTCGATGGTCCGGCCGCGCGTCAGATTGAGGCGAGACAGCTTGCCGATCACGGCATTGCGGCTGACGCCGATGTCGGCGGCGATCTCGCGGCAGGAGAGGCCGGCCTCGAAATGCTGCTTCAAAAGTTCAAGTCGTTCGTCGGTCCAGGTTGGTGAGAGAACAGGCATTGGTGCGGTCCCAGGTTGCAGATGTCGGCCATCCGCCTCTCGAGATCCGTCCGCCTCACGTTCGGCGCGCGCTCACGTCCTGCCATTGTCGCGGATCGACAAAAGCCCGTCCTTGATGGCGAGACGGATGCCTTCCTCGATCAAGGTACGTGCGACGCCGGGAACGCTGGTGCCGTGGGTGCCCTGTCTCACCAGCTTCTCCAGATAGGTGATGGTCGAGAGCGCCAAGGTTACGGGAATGCGGTCAGTCTCGGCTTTTTCGGTGGCCATGGACGAACGCTAGCCTCATACGCGGGTACATAAAAGTTACGATTAAGACTCTATTTAGGTTTAGAGGCAGAAGTCAAATGCGGGCTGTGGCGCCTGTTCAGCTCGTTGGAATCGCGAGGGAAATTAGGCGTGACAAGGCATGCCGCGCGAACAGGCCGGCGGCGGCGTGGCCTCGAGAGGTCAGGAGAGGGCGGGTCGGCTCAGCCGTGCACGATCGCCTTTTCGATCATGCAATGGATGCCTTTGGAGCCGTTGACGGTTTGGGTCACCCGCAGATCGGCCGCCAGGCTGCACAGCGTATAGGCGTCCTCGCGCGACAAATTGCGCCTTTCGCCGAGCAGCACGATCATGTCGCGCAGTGCCCGCACCACGCACTGGTCGAGGTCGGGGTCCATGGCCATGGTCATGTAGTGCGTCGCCGTCTCGCCACGGGGATAGTCGAGCCTGAGGTCCTTGCGCAGCGTCAGACGGAAGCGGCCCTGGAGCGCGGTCTCGATCGCGGTGACGCAGACCTCGCCGTCGCCCTGCACGCCGTGGCCATCGCCGCAGGAGAACAGCGCGCCCGGGACGAACACCGGCAGATACAGCGTCGCCCCGGCGCCAAGCTCCTTGTTGTCGAGATTGCCGCCCATGGCGCGCGGGACCAGCGAGGAGATGCGGCCCCAGGCCGGAGGCGGCGAAACGCCCATCACGCCGAAGAACGGCTTGAGCGGCAGGTCGAGCCCCCACGGCATGCGGGCGACCATCCGCGACCGGTCGAGCGGGATGTTCAGGATGCGCGTCTCGTGGAAATCGTCGGGCAGGGTGCCGGACAGCGGCTTGATCATGTTCCAGCCCCAATCCTGCCGGAGCTGGACGTCGAGGATCTCGACCGCGAGCACATCGCCGGGCTCGGCGCCCTCGACCGCGATCGGGCCGGTGAGGATGTGGCCCGGCAGCATGCGCTCGTTCTTGGCATGAACCTCGTGCATCTCGGGCGGAATGTGAAATTTGCTGCGGTCGGGCAGCATGTCCGGACCGCCGCTGATCGTGTCGACCGTGACCTCGTCACCGCTCGCGATAGTGAGGACGGGCTTGAGCGCAGCCTCGAAGAAGCCCCAATGACAGGTCTCGGGGCTGGAATGCAGGTGGTGATGGGTCATGTGGTGTCCGTCCGTTTCACAGGCCCGGGCTTGACCAGGCAATCGATCCTCTTCCAAGAAGCTTTCTGAAGATCGACGGGCGGGTCAAGCCCGCGCGCAACAGGCACGATCATTCCAGCGAGGCTCCCCTGCTTTTTGTCCTGTCCAAGACCCTCGGCGCCGCGGTGCTGCCGATCAACTTGATGATCGAGCTCGGGATCGTCTCGGTCGTCCTGATGGCGACGCGCTTTGCCGCATTCGGCCGCAAGCTCGCCGCGGCCACGCTGATCATGTTGGCGCTCGCCGCGTTTTCGCCGCTCGGTAACCTTTTGCTCTATCCGCTGGAGTCGCGTTTTCCGCCGTGGGATCCGTCGCGCGGTGCGCCCGACGGCATCATCGTGCTCGGCGGCTCGGTCGACACCGATCTGTCGGCGGCACACCGCACGCCGGTCGTCGCGCACGCGGCCGATCGCCTGTTTGCGCCGGCCGAGCTCGCGCGCCGCTATCCGAACACGCGCGTTGTTTTCACCGGGGGCACCGCGAACCTGGTTTCGACGGACTCCCGGGAGGCCGACTACTCCGCGCCGATCCTGGAGAATCTGGGCATCGCGAAGCAGCGCCTGATCCTCGAGCGGGACTCTCGCAACACCTACGAGAATGCGATCTTCACCAAGCAATTGGTATCACCGAAACCGGGCGAACGCTGGCTCCTGGTCACCTCGGCCTTTCACATGCCGCGTTCGATGGGGATCTTTCGCAAGGCGGGATTTGACGTCGAAGCCTATCCCGTGGACTGGCGAATGGGCGGCCGTGACGATCTCTTCTCTTTCACCAATGTCGGCACGGACGGGCTCGGCCGAACCGAGGTCGCCGTGCGCGAATGGATCGGGCTCGTCGCCTACCGCCTGATGGGCCGGACTGGCGAGTTGCTCCCGGGACCGGCGAAGGACTAGAACCGTTCAACAAGCAATATCAGCGCCGGCGCGCGACTGCCGGCCGGGAGGACGCCATGCAACAGCAGAGTGCAGACAGCATCGATCTTGCCGGCCTCGTCGCCGATCTCAACAGCCTTTTGCGGCTGAAGACCACGGTGATCGGCATGAAGCTGTTCGCGCGGACCGCGGACATGGAGGCAATCCCGAAAATCCGGCGGCCGAACGCGGTCCACACCACCGACCAGATCGTCAGCATGGCGGCGCGTCTGGGCTGGACCGTCGGCATCACCGCCGACGATCTCGTCGGCGCGCAATGCCGCGCCGTGATCGGTCTTGCACCGCAGGATGAGAAATGGCTCGCCGGCGAAAACTATGTCGGGGTCTGGCACGGCACGGCCGAGGACGCACGCAAGCGCCAGGAGGCGTTGGATGTGGTTCCGTTCGGGCAATATCAGGCGCTCGCGGTCAGTCCGCTGGCGAGCGGCCGGCTCGATCCGCCCGACATCTGTCTCGTCTATGCGACGCCGGGGCAGATGATCATCCTGATCAACGGGCTGCAATATACCGGCTACAAGAAGTTCGAGTGGGGCGTGGTTGGCGAGACCGCCTGCGCCGATTCCTGGGGCAGGGCGCTCAAGAGCGGTGAGCCCAGCCTGTCCTTGCCATGCTATGCCGAACGGCGCTATGGCGGCGTGCCGGACGAGGAGATGCTGATGGCCCTGAAGCCGGAACATCTCGCCAAGGCGGTTGTGGGCATGAAGGCGTTGGCCAAGAACGGACTGCGTTATCCGATCCCGCCCTATGGTATCCAAAGCGACGTCCGTGCCGGCATGGGCGTGAGCTACGCGAAGAAGTAAAGTAAAGGCCGACCATGAGCTCTGCGAAATTCGACATCGTCGTCTATGGCGCGACCGGTTTTACCGGCCAGCTCGTCGCCGAATACCTGACCCAGCATTACAAGAGCGACCATTCGCTCAAATGGGCGATGGCGGGCCGCAGCCTCGGCAAGCTGAAATCGGTGCGCGATGCGATCGGCGCACCCGGGAATACAGAGCTTATTGTCGCGGATGCGTCGGATGCGGCCTCGCTGAAGGCGATGGCGGAACGGACGATGTCGGTGATCACCACCGTCGGGCCGTATCAGCTCTACGGTGAGGAACTGCTCGCGGCCTGCGTGGCCACGGGCACGGATTATTTCGATCTCTGCGGCGAGCCGATCTGGATGCGCCAGATGATCGACAAGTACGAGGCGGCTGCAAAAGAGAGCGGCGCGCGGATCGTGTTTTCCTGCGGCTACGATTCCGTGCCGTTCGAGCTCGGCACGTTCTTCGTCCAGGAAGAAGCCAAACGTGTGTTCGGCGCGCCGGCCTCGCGGGTGAAAGGGCGTGTGCGCGACATGCGCGGCACGCTCTCGGGCGGCACCGCCGCGAGCGCGAAGGCGACCTTCGATGCGGTGGCCAAGGATCTCAGCCTTGTCGCCATCCTCAACGACCATTTTGCGCTGACGCCCGGCTTCACCGGTCCGAAGCAGCCGAAAGGCAACAGGGCCGCCTTCGAGGAGGACCTGCAATCCTGGGCGGCGCCGTTCATGATGGCGCTGATCAACACGCGCAACGTTCACCGCTCCAACATGCTGATGGGATTTCCCTACGGCCAGGACTTCGTCTACGACGAGATGGTCCTGACCGGTCCCGGCGAGAAGGGCGAGGCCAACGCCAAGCTCGTGATGGCTGCCAATGCGGGCAAGACCGGCCCCGACGCACCGAAGCCGGGCGAGGGGCCGTCGAAGGAAGAGCGCGAAAACGGTCTGTTCGATCTGCTCTATATCGCGATCGCACCCGATGGCCGCATGGTTCGCGCCGGCGTCACCGGCGACCGCGATCCCGGCTACGGCTCGACCTCGAAGATGATCTCCGAATGCGCGATCTGCATGCTGCGTGACACGACCGACGTCGCAGCCGGCTTCTGGACGCCGGGCGCGGCGATGCAGCACAAGCTGATCAAGCGGCTGCAGGAGAATGCTGGGCTGACCTTCGCTGTGGAAGCTTAAAGCCCACGATCCCCAGGAAGCCGATTCGTGTCCGCAAAATTCGACATCGTCGTCTACGGCGCAACCGGATATACCGGCCAGCTCGTCGCCGAGTACCTGGCCGCGCATTACGTCGGTGACGGCGCGCCGACATGGGCGATGGCGGGTCGCAGCAGTGACAAGCTCGCATTGGTCCGCGATGCGATCGGCGCGCCTGCCGACACGCCGCTCATCGTTGCGGACGCAGCCGATTCTACGTCATTGCGGGCGATGGTCGATCAGGCGAAGCTGGTCGTCACCACGGTCGGTCCATACCAGCTCTATGGCTCCGATCTGCTTGCCGCCTGCGTCGCGTCGGGCACCGACTACATGGATCTCTGCGGCGAGCCGATCTGGCTGAAGCGGATGATCGACAAGCATGAAGCCGCAGCGAAAGCGAGCGGCGCCCGGATCCTGTTCTCCTGCGGATTCGACTCGGTGCCGTTCGAGCTCGGTGCGTTCTTCGTGCAAGAGCAGGCCAAGCGCGCGTTCGGCGCACCGGCACCGCGCGTCAAGGGCCGCGTCCGCGACCTCAGCTGGAAATTCTCCGGCGGCACTTCGACAAGTGCAAGGGTCACCTTTGAGGCGGTGGCGCAGGACCTCAGCCTGGTGTCGATCCTCAAAGACCCATTTGCCTTCACGCCGGGCTTCGAGGGACCGAAACAGCCGCGCGGCAACAGGCCCATCTTCGAGGAGGACCTGCAATCCTGGTCCGCACCGTTCGCGATGGCGATCCTCAACACGCGCAATGTCCATCGCTCCAACTTGCTGATGGGATTCCCGTATGGCCGGGATTTTGTCTACGACGAAATGGTGCTGACGGGGGCGGGGGAGGAAGGGCAGGCCAACGCCAAGCGCGTCATGGCCGCCAACAGCGAAAAGACCGGTCCTGAAGCGCTCAAGCCGGGCGAGGGCCCCTCAAAGGAGGAGCGCGACAACGGTCATTACGACCTGCTCTATGTCGCGATTGCTTCCGATGGCCGTCAGGTTCGCGCGGCGGTCAAGGGCGATCTCGATCCGGGTTATGCGTCGACGGCGAAGATCATCTCCGAATGCGCAATCTGCTTGTTGCGCGACACGCCGGCCGTACCGGCTGGTCTCTGGACGCCGGGCGCGGCGATGCAGCACAAGCTGATCAAGCGGCTGCAGGAGAATGCAGGGCTGACGTTCACAGTGGAGAAGTAGCTGTCACCTTCCCTTCTCCCAGGCGGCGAAACCGACCTTTCATCCTCAAGCCGTCTCGCGTGTTGAGCACGAGCAAGGTGATGTTCACAGCTCCTGCGGCAAGCTCGACAGCCTGCACCGCATAGAAGACCGCATCAAACTCGGCGGCGCTCGCCTTATGTGCGAGGAACAGTGCGGCGGGGACGAGGACCAGGACGCCATTGCCGGCGATCAGCGGCATTCGCTTGACCTTGGCGCCGACCAGGCCGGCTCGCCGACCCCGTGCCAGCGTAAGGCCCGTGCCCCCCGCCGCCGCCAGCGCCGGGACCAGCAACAGAAAGCCCCATGGTATGGCGGTCTTGACGGCGGTGATGACGGCTTGGGATGCGAAAAGCTCGCTGAGTGCGGTCGACAGCCAAAATGTCGAGATGGTCAGAAGCGCGATTGCGCCAGCAATGGGATGGATCACCTTGATCATAATTGGGTTCCCTTGACCGAATACGGCCAGCCTGTTCAATGTGACATGATGATGTCGATATTTATGCTGCAGAGAACCATATTGACATTATGATGTCAACTAAGGTCATGGTAACAATATGCGCGCTACCAAGCGATCCCCGGCCGGTGATGCTTTGACTGAGCTCATTCTCGATCTGTTCAGGGTCAACAACCTGACCGTGACGTGGGGCGACCGGCTGGTCGCTCCGCTCGGCCTGACCAGCGCGCGCTGGCAAATTCTGGGGGCAATCGTAGCCGCGGACCGCGCCCAGCCGGTCGCCTGGCTCGCCCGCGACCTCGGAGCGAACCGCCAGAACGTTCAGCGCATCGTCAATGACCTGGCCCAGGAAGGGCTCGTTACGTTCGAGCCCAATCCACATCACCGTCGCGCGCACCTTGTGGTGCTGACGGACAAGGGACGGAAGACTTACGACGCTGCCATCCGCCTGTATGACCCCAGAATCAACTCCCTGGTGCAAGGTCTCCCGATGGAAGACCTCAGGATCGCGGGTCGCCTCATGAAGGCGCTGCGCAAGAAGCTTGAAGACGAGGAGAGTGCTACAGGCGCCTGAGCGAATCCTCGTGCCGACGTCCGCTCACGTGGAGCCGAATGATCGGGGATTCGAAGATTGAGCAGGTCTATGGTCGGAAGACAATCCGGTGGTCATCCGCAGCGTCGTTCCAGGCCTCGGCTATCGCCGTGAGGGGCAACGTCTTCACCGGGGTGTCAAAACCGCCGGCTGGCAGAGCCGCCAAAAGTTCTCCGGCCCCCGAGATCAGTTCCGAAATCGAGAGACTGCCGATCCCGCTGCCAAGAATCTCCAGGCCAGAGCTGCGCAGCGCATGCGCCGAAAGTGGGATTGTTTCTCCAGCGATTGAGCCGAGCTGGACGTAACGAATGGCAGGTTCTCCACTGCGAGATCCGCGTCCGTCCGTTGCCGCAGCGATGACTCTGGTTGCGGGCTCCCCCAGAGATAGTCGAGAACTACATCGATCTTTTCGGAGAACGCGCGTTGCAGCGAAGCGTCCACATTTTCGTCCAGTCGGATTGTCTCGACCGTCTTGGGGAACGCGGCGAGCTTGGTTGCATTTCGCCCGGTCACGATGATCCTGCTGGCGCCCAGATAGGAGGCGATCTGAACCGCCAGGCTTCCCGCCGACCCGGTCGCACCGTTAATCAGCACGGCCTCGCTCCGCACGAACTTCGCACGGCGCGTGAGAGCAACCCACGAAGAGAGCCCGCTGGTTACGACGGCAGCCGCCCGCGCGTCGTCAATACCATCGGGCACAGGCACGGTCGCGCTCGATGCGACCAGCGACTTCTCCGCCATGGAGCCGAACGGGGACTTGGGAAATATGAAATACACCCGTTCACCGGTGGAATTCATCCCAACCCCATCGACACCAGGCACGAAGCCAGCGCTGCCCGAACTGGTATTGCTCGTGTAGTGCTTGCCCGCGGCGAGACTTTTCACGATCGGGCTCAGCGGCGCGGCGAGAACGTCGATGACCGTTTCGCCAGCCTCCGCGCAAGGCTCTGCAAACTCGCCAAAGGTCGGTGAAGAACCAAACGAATGAACAATTGCAGCTCGCATTGACTATCCCTTCACGGCGACAGGCGGTGGCGCTTGGAGGGCCACCGCTGCAAGTGCATCGGAGACCGCCGCGCGCAACGGCGTCGTCGGACGACCAATAAGGTCGCTCAAGTCGCGCCGATCGTCGAACAGATCGCCCTTTGCCGCTGCGATGTCGAACCCGACGAGCATGCGCGCCACCGGCTCGGGAAGGTCCGCGCCAATGAGCGCCTCACCAAACCCTGCTTCCGACATGTTCCTGTAGACGATTGGTTTGCCTGTCTGGCGCGCAACTTCGGCCGCCAGTTCGGCAAGCGTGTAGGGCTCGTCGCCCGCCAATTCGTAAACCTTGCCCGATTGATCCTCCCGCGACGTCAGGACTGCGGCGGCGGCATCCGCGTAGTCGAGGCGGCTCGCCGACGCGATGCGCGCTTCGCCGGCGCAGCCGACAAACGCACCATGCGCAAGCGCCATTGGCAACGCGCCGAGATAGTTTTCGGTGTACCAGCCGTTGCGCAGCAACACATATGGCACGCCGCTCGCCTTCAGCAGCGTCTCGGTCGCCCGATGATCGGCGGCAAGCTCCAGTGTCGAAATGTCTGCATGCAGCAAGCTGGTATAGGCGATTAGCTCAACCCCAGATTCCTTCGCCGCGGTGATCGCGTTCTCATGCTGGCGAACCCGCTTGCCGGGCTCGCCGGCCGAGATCAGCAACAGCTTCCTTACGCCGGCGAAAGCACGTTCCAGGCCCGTGGGATCGTCGTAGTCGCCTGGGCGGACGGCAGCACCTTCAGCCTTGAAGGCCTCTGCTTTGGCTGGATCTCGGACGACGGCTGTAATCTGCTGTGCTGGCACAGCCTTCAACAAGGAATGGATGACAAGCCGGCCGAGTTGGCCAGTGGCACCGGTCACTGCAATCATGGGATGGTCTTTCCAATATGGTTATGCAGCTTATGGATGTGACATTGGTTATAATGACTATGTTTCAACGCTCTGCGACTGGTTCTTCTTGCGCCGTCCATGACGCGGCCGAGTACGGTTCGACCTGATGCGCTTACACCGCCCGCGCGTCGTACGCGTACATGAACTCCATGCTCTTTGCGCCCAGGGGCAGCAGCCACTTCATCATTTGATTTCGCATCCACGCGCCGGTGGCGCTGAACTCGCGCTTGCTGTTGCCGTTGCGGCGGGCCATGGCGACGATCTTTTCCGTGCGAGGGCGTCGTTCGGCCTCGAAGGCCCGGAAGGTGACGCCGAGCTCCTGGCCTTGCTGCATCAACCGGGCGAGGCGCATCGCATCTTCCAGCGCGAGCGAGGCGCCTTGACCGGCATGCGGGCTGGTCGCATGGGCGGCATCGCCGATCAGCAGCGAGCGCTTGCGCGACCAGGTCGGCAGGGTGGCGACGTCGAGCGTGTCGGTGACCACGATGTTCTCGGCTGCATCGATGATGCCAGGGATCGGGTCGTGCCAGCCGCGGTGGAAACCGCGCAGGTGCTGCTTCAGCGTTGCATCGTCGAGCGCGCGAAACATCGCCGCGTCCATGCCGTGCGCCGGCTGCGTGCTCCACCACATCACGCCGTCGTTCGGATCGGGACTGCAATAGCCATAGCCGAAGAAGCCGCTCTGCCCGAACGTGGTCTCGACGTGCCGACCGATCGGTCGGCCACCGAGGACGGCGTGCGGCACGAAGCCGCCGAAGCCGATCAGGCCGGTGTCGAACGGTTGCGGCCCGTCCGGCACCACTTGGCGGCGCGTCACTGAGTGCACGCCGTCGGCGCCGATCAGGAAGTCGCCTTCGGCCGTGGTGCCGTCGGCGAAGTAGGCGATGATCGGCTGGTCGCCGCGATCCTCGATCTTGATCAGGCGCTTCTCGAAATAGAGTGAAACGCACGCGCACCAGGCCTTGTCGATCAGCATCTCGTTCAGCGTGGCGCGGCAGACATTGACCGCGGGCTGGCCGAAACGCCGCGCCATGTCGCGGTTGATCGAGCCGAGCCTCTCTCCGGCTTGCGAATAGAAGTCGAACGATTCCGCGATCGAGCCGCGGCTGATCAGCTCGTTCGAAAGGCCGATCTCGTCCATGACCTGCATGCCGTTCGGTGCGATCTGAAGGCCGCCGCCGATGCCTTTCGAATAGGGCCAGGCCTCGTAGATCGCGGACTCGATGCCGGCGCGGCGCAGCAGGATCGCCGCCACGGGACCGGCGACGCCGGCGCCGATGATCAGGGCCTTGCGGGGAGGATAGGACATGGCTTGCTCCCGACGTTTCCGTGGTGCTAGGAGAATTATGGTCGCTAAATATCTTAGTGACTAAGATATATATTGACTAAGATACGAGGTCTGCCTTGTCAAGGACGAAGGCGCGCGCCGCGCTGCTGCAGGAACTCGAGGAGGCGATGCGCAGGTCGTCCGCGCAGGGCGTGCTCTATGGCCAGACCGTTGCGAACGTTGCCGGAATTGCCAATTCCGACCTCGAATGCATGGACATCCTGTATCTGGAAGGCCGTGTCACCGCCGGCCGGCTCGCCGAAGTCACGGGCCTGACGACGGGGGCCATTACCGGCGTGGTCGACCGGCTCGAAAAGGCAGGCCTGGTCCGTCGTGAGCGCGACGATGCCGACCGTCGCAAGGTCTTCATTGCCGTCGTGCCGGAGGCGATAGAAAGGCTCGGCCAGTTCTACGTGCCGATGCAGCAGGCGATGGAGAGGGTTTTTGGCGGCTATTCCGACCAGGAATTGCGCCTGCTGCTGCGCTTCGCCAATGAGGGCTACAAGGGCGTGCTGGCGGCGACTGCGGCGCTGAAGGGCCTGCTCGATACGCCGCCGGAGAAACGCCCCGATCTCAAGCTGAAGAAGCTTCGTCGCCAGCCCTAGCCTTGTAGATCTGCGCGGCCGCGATCATGCCCCACATCGCGCCCAGCATCATCCAGAAATGCCGCCAGTGGTCGGTGTCGATCACAAAACTTTCGCCGACGGTGCCGACGAAGGCGGAGAACACCGCGAGATAAGCGCGCTGCCAGGGCACAGGCACGAAGATGTGCCTGACACCCATGATGACGGTCGTGAAGACCAGCGCGGGATAGCAGATGCCCGACAGCCAGCCGCCGGACATGAAGGCGTTGAGATAGGAATTGTGGGTGTCCTCGGGGAAGAAGCGGTGAAATTGCAGAGGGCCGATCCCGAACGGCAGGTCGAGCGCCATCTCCGCGCCCAGGATGTGCCGGCCGAACCGGCCGAACCTGCCTTCGTCATAGCTCTGGTCGAAGCTCGCGCGCTGCTTGAACATCTCGGCGGTGGAATCGAACGACATCAACACCGCGATCAGCGCGAGGCCCAGCACCGCGGCGAGGATCGCCATGACGATGATGCGCGAGCGCTGCGCGTTGGTGCGGCTGGTCAGCACCATCAGCGCCAGCATGAAGGCGGATGTCAGCACCAGCCCGCCCCAGGCGGCGCGGGAGAACGCGAGCAGGATCGCCAGCGACATGATGCCGAAGGCGATGACGTTGCGAAACGCCTTGCCGGCCTTGTCGGAAACCACGCTCTGCAGCGAGAACAGTGCCGGCAGGATCAGGAAGGCGCCGAGCACGTTCGGGTCCTTGAAGGTGCCGCGCGCGCGTCCATACAGCGTGAGGAGGTCATCTCCGCCGGGAATCAGGTGGAAGTAGCCGGCGACCGCCAATAGCGAGGCGACCATCGCGCCGACCACGAGCCCGCGGCGGAGCATGTCAAGCCGGGCCGCGGTGTCCTCCGACGTGACCATGGCGAAGAACACGACTGTCACCGCCATGTACCAGGAGGTCGCAATCCAGCTCACCACCTCGGACTGCTCGAACAGCGGGATCGCGCTGATCGTGTAGCCGACATTGAGCAGGATCAGCATCAGCACCAGCGGCATCAAAGCGAGCCGCAGACGCAGGCCGGTGGCGAAGAAGGTGACGGTGGCCAGCAGCGTCACGATCTCGTAGGGGCTCGGCTCGATGAAGACGATCGCGCCGGAGGCGCCGACCAGCCATACCAGCGCGCGCTGGAGCGCCAGCACGCCGGGCGCAGCGCGAACCGCTGCATTCATCTCCCCGGCTGTTGCCGCATACGCCATCACATGCTCACGCTATTCTTACCACACAACTTCCGCCGTCATGCCCCGCCTTGTGCGCACTTGCGCACTGGAGCGGGGCATCCAGTACTCCGAGCCGTTAGTGGCAGTTTCCGCTGCCGGTGATTACTGGATCGCCCGGTCAAGCCGGGCGATGACAGCGTGGCTCGGGCACCACAAACTCAATACGCGTTCTCGTTCTTGGTCAGCAGCGAGATCGGCGTCTTCAGTAGAATGACAAGATCGAACAGCACCGACCAGTTCTCGATGTAATAGAGATCGAACTCGACGCGTTTCTGGATTTTCTCTTCATTGTCGATCTCGCCGCGCCAGCCGTTGATCTGGGCCCAGCCGGTGATGCCGGGCTTGACCCGATGGCGGGCGAAATAGCCGTCGACGGCTTCGTCGAACAGGCGGCTCTGCAGCTTGCCCTGCACCGCATGTGGACGCGGGCCGACCAAAGAGAGATCGCCGGAGAAGACCACGTTGAAGAGCTGCGGCAACTCGTCGAGGCTGGTCTTGCGGATGAAGCGGCCGACGCGGGTGACGCGCGAGTCGTTCTTGGTCACGACCTTCGAGGCCGTCGGATCAGCCTGGTGATGGTACATCGAGCGAAACTTGTAGACGTCGATGCGCTCGTTGTTGAAGCCGAAGCGCTTTTGTCGGAACAGCACGGGGCCGGGGCTGTCGAGCTTCACGGCCAGCGCCACTAATCCCATTACCGGCAAGGCCACGAGCAGCGCGAGGGTGCCGACCACGCGGTCGAACAGCCATTTCATCACCAGGTCCCAGTCGGTGATCGGCGCCTCGAACACGTCCAGCGTCGGCACCTCGCCGATATAGGAATAGGAGCGGGGGCGGAAGCGCAGCTTGTTGGTGTGCGCGGAGAGGCGGATGTCCACCGGCAGCACCCAGAGCTTCTTCAGCATCTCCAGGATGCGCGTCTCGGCCGAGATCGGCAGCGCGAATAGCACGAGATCGACGCGGGTGCGGCGGGCGAACTCGACGATGTCGTCGACCTTGCCGAGCTTGCGCGCGCCGGCACAGGTGTCGAGCGCGCGGCTGTCGTTGCGGTCGTCGAACACGCCGAGTACGTGGATGTCGGAATCCTCCTGCCCTTTCAGGGCCTCGACCAATTGTTCGCCGTTGCGGTCGGAGCCGACGATGATAGTGCGTCGGTCGAGCCGGCCCTCGCGCCCCCAGGCGCGCACCAGCGAGCGCAGCACCAGACGCTCGCAGACGAGCGCGGCCAGCCCGAGGACGTAGAAGGCCGCAAGCCACAGCCGCGATATTTCGCTGCCGAACTTGGCGAAGAAGGAGATGCCGATGAACAGCAGGAAGACGAACGACCAGGACGAGATCATCCGCGTCATCTGCCGGAGCTGACCACGGAACAGCTGCACCTGATAGATGTCGGCGGCCTGGAAGCAGACCACGGCGGAGATCGCGACGGCGATGATCTGCGCGGGATAGATCCAACTGAAGGAGCCGGCGTGCGGCATGACATAGCCGAGATAGAGTACGATGCCGACGAGGCTCAGCAGCGCGAAATCGGCGAGGCGTACGAAGCCGGTGATCACGATCGGCGAATAGGCGCGGGCGACCTTCTGGTTGACGACGTCAAGCGCGGCGAGCGAGAGCCGCTGGCGGCGCTCCACAAAGGGCTGGTCAGCCGGCTTCGCCGCGGCGCTGGTCGCGGCATCGAGCATCGAGCGTGCGTTGAGCGGTTCCACGGGAGTCCACGTCCATTCCAAAAACCCGCGGGCCGCGTCCTTGCGCCCCGGGCGAGCATCCCCTGGGCCTTGGATTATCGGACAAATCGGAAGATTCTCTAAAGCGGGTCTTAAGAATGGTTAGTGATTGGTAAATGCGTCGCGATAGCCCGCGAGCACGCCCTCGACCATCGCCTGCTGGGAGAAATGCGCGGAGATGCGCTCGCGAAGCGACGAGGCGCGCTGCGCTGTTTCCAGCGGATTATCGAGCGCGGCGGCAATCGCTTCCGCCATGGCCTCCGCGTTGCTCGGCGCAAACAGCGCCGGGTTCTCCGCGCCGAAAATCTCGGGAATGCCGCCGATCTTGGACGCGATCATCGGAATGCCGGCGGCACCGGCCTCGATCACGACATAGGGCATGGAATCGCCACGCGAGGGAACGACCAACAGCCGCCCCTTGGAGAAGCCGTAGCGTGCCTTGACGTGACCGATGAAGCGGATAGCGCTGGAGAGGCCGAGCCGCTCGACTTGCGCTTTCAGCGCTGCGGTCTCCTCGCCGTCGCCGCCGAGCGTCAGCGTGACCTTCTTGCCGCCCTCGTGCAGGCGCGCCACCGCTCCGACCAGCAGATCGGCGCCCTTGATGTGCCTGAACTCACCGACATAAGCAAGGTCGGTGGCGTCGTCGGCCATGACGACAGGTTCGAATTCCTCCGGCGTCACGCCGTTGAAGACGCAATGCACCACGCCCTTCGGCTTGCCGACGATGCGCTGATATGTGTCGCGGGCGAATGCGCTTTCGAACAGGAACAGGTCCGTCGCGTCCATCAGCGTACGCTCGAGCCGCGCGTAAAACTCGCCCTTGAAGGTGTTGAGGGGATAATGCAATGAGCCGCCATGCGGGGTGTAGATGCGGATGGTGTCGTCGGATCGCCTCCGCATGCGGATGAAAGCGCCGGCCTTGGCGCCGTGGCCATGCATCACGTCGGGCTTGAGCGTGGCGATCAGGCGCCGCAAGCGGAACCAGACCAGGACATCGTCGGGCGAGGGTTCGCGGCGGATCGCCATCCGGTGCACACCGAGTTTCAGCCGCGGTGCGAACTCGGCAAGGGCCTTGTCGGCGCGTTCACCGCCGGTGAGACTGTCGGCGAGGATGCCGACATGATGGCCACGATCGACCTGGCCGTTGGCGACGTCGAGGATGTGGCGGAAGATGCCGCCGACCGGAGCGCGCACAGCGTGCAGGATGCGGAGCGGCTGGTCGGGAGAGGGGGGCATGATCAAAACCAGCGCTCGACGGCGAATGCTCGAACAATCTGACGAAATATCGAGACGGATTAAGAGCCCTCGTGGTTAACAAACGGTGACGGACGTGCACGCGCGAGCTGCCGCACGCCACGATTAACCCAGCGGCAACCTTAATGGAGTGTAATCGCCCTGGTTGAGGTAGGTTCGTGGCGTTGCGCCTGCGGGAGTGTTCGATGCGTTTAGCGTTCTGGCGTGCCG
This sequence comes from Bradyrhizobium sp. JR4.3, assembly GCF_040547695.1. NCBI lineage: Bacteria > Pseudomonadati > Pseudomonadota > Alphaproteobacteria > Hyphomicrobiales > Nitrobacteraceae > Bradyrhizobium > Bradyrhizobium sp. JR4.3. The sequence continues at coordinate 101,433 of NZ_JBEPQF010000009.1, forward strand.
GCAAGGACAAGGCGGTGGTCGAGCGGGCTGTCGCGAAGGCCGCAGCCAAGCGGGCCGAGCTCGAGCCCCGGATTGAAGCAAAGCCTGCGCCCATCGCACCGAGGCCGGCGCCAGTCGAGTCCGGCGACATCGACCTGCACGCGCTCGGCGCGGCATTGGCGCGCAAGCGCGGCTGGATCATCGTGCCGACGGTGCTGGCGCTCGTCGCATCCGTCGCGATCGTCAATCTCATCACGCCGCGCTACAAGTCCGAATCCCGCATCCTGATCGACGGCCGCGAGAACGTGTTTCTACGCCCCAACAGTGATCGCGCCGAGGAACGGCAGGCGCTCGACGCCGAAGCCGTCACCAGCCAGGTGCAGCTCGTGCTGTCGCGCGATCTCGCGCGCGAGATCATCAAGAAGAACAAGCTTGCGGAGCGGCCCGAGTTCGATCCCGTGCTGCAAGGCATTTCGCCGCTGAAGTCGCTTGCGGCGCTGGTCGGCATCGGCCGCGATCCGTTCTCGATGACGCCGGAAGAGCGCGTGCTGGACGCCTATTACGAGCGCCTCCAGGCCTACGCCGTCGACAAGTCGCGCGTGATCGTGATCGAATTCCAGTCTGCCGATCCCGATCTCGCCGTGCGCGTCGCCAATTCGATCGCCGACGGCTATCTCGTGCTCCAGCAGGATGCGCGCCAGGATCAGGCCCGAAACGCCAGCCAGTGGTATGCCGGCAGGATCGACGAGCTGCGACGGAACGTCTCCGAGGCCGAAGCGAAGGCCGAGGACTTCCGCTCAAAGTCGAGCCTGTTCGTCGGCACCAACAACACGACTCTGTCGAACCAGCAGATGGGCGAGGTCAACACCCAGCTCAACAATGCGCGCGCGCTCAAGGCCGACGCCGAGTCCAAGGCGCGCCTGATCCGCGAGATGATTCAGAGCGGCAAGCCGATCGAATCGTCGGAAGTGCTGAACTCTGAATCGATGCGCACGCCTTCGCAGCAGCGCGTGGCGTTGCGGGCCCAGCTGGCCGAGCAATCCTCGACGCTGCTCGGCAACCATCCGCGCATCAAGGAATTGAAGGCGCAGCTCGCCGACCTCGACACCCAGATCCGCGACGAGGCCGCCAAGCTTGCCCGCACGCTCGAAAACGATGCGCGCGCCGCCAGCGGGCGCGTCCAGGAATTATCCGCAAGCCTGGAGCAGCTCAAGAAGCAGGCGACGGCCACCAACGGCCAGGACGTGCAGCTCCGCGCCCTCGAGCGTGAGGCGAAGGCCCAGCGCGACCTGCTCGAAACCTATTTGGCGAAGTACCGTGAAGCCAACACCCGCGAGACCATCGACACCGCGCCGACAGATGGCCGCATCATCTCGCGCGCCATCGTTTCGAACACGCCGGCCTATCCGAAGAAGCTGCCGATCGTGCTGATCGCGACGATCGCGACACTGCTGCTCTCGTCCGGCGTCGTCGTCACCGGAGAGTTGCTGCGCCAGACTGCGCCCCGGGCGGTCGCGGTGTTCGCGCCAGCGCGGGCGTCGGCTCGCCAGGAACAAATCGTCCAACCAGCGGTCGTCGAGCCCTTCGCCGATCCGGTCGTCGATCCAGTCATGGCAGAACCCGCGCCGCTCCAGCCGGAGATGACGGCCGATGCCGATGTCACCGCATTCGCGGAGATCGAGCATCTGGCCGATAGCCTCCGCGCCGCCGGAGCCATGGCGAAGAAGGTTACGGTACTCGGCACTGCCAGCGGCGAAGCCATCACGCTGTCGACGCTGACCTTGGCCCGGCACCTGGCGCGCGATGCGCGGGTCGTCGTGGTCGATCTTGCCGCGTCCTCGCCGACCATGGCCGCCGTGTCCGTCGATGCCTCGGCCCCCGGTCTTGCCGAACTGATGCAGGGCGAGGCGTCGTTCGCGCAGATCATCACCCGGGACAAGCTTTCGCGGCTGCATCTGGTCATGGCCGGCCGTCCCGGCTTCGATCGCAGCCTGTTGCAGTCGCCGCGCGTGACGCTCGCGATCGACGCGCTGCTGCGCGCCTACGACCACGTGCTGCTCGATGCCGGCAGTGCCTCCGACCTTCCGGCTGAGCTCCTGACGGCGAATGCCCGCGCCGTCGTGGTGCCCGACGCGTCGATGACGGCGGATGCGCGCGCGCTGATGCGCGAGCAGCTCAGCGCCGTCGGCTTCAGCGACGTGACGATGCTGAGCAGGCCGGTGCAGCCGTCGGATGCGAGGGATGCGCCGCGGGTCGTGGCGGCGTGATGTTCTTGCCTCTCCGTGGGGACCGAGCGAGCGCCTCGTCCTTCGAGACGACCGCTTCGCGGTCTCCTCAGGATGAGGCTTGGCTAAATCGGAATCCGTTGAAGCTGCTGCCGCGAACTCTGTCCTCGTCCTGAGGGCCCGCCAGAGGCGGGCGTCTCGAAGGATGGGCCGCAGGGGAGCGTTTCCCAACCGCAGAATTTCTTACCCGAACGCTCGCCGCAGCCGCTGCGCCAGGTCGAACAGCATCTGGTTCTGTTTCACCAGCCGCTTGCCGTGGCTCAGCGAGGACATCGCCATTGCCGCGAGTTTTCCACGTGACGTCAGCGGAACAAAACTGTCGAAGATGTCCTGGTCGTCCTTGCAGAACATCCGCTTGTACTCGTCCGAGCCGATGCCGAGGTCGAGCGAGCGGTGGCCGCGCTCGGCGCAGCGGTCGATGATGTAGCGCATCAGGATCAGCCCGGGGCTGTAGCGGGCGTGCTCGGACATCGTGTAGGTGTTGAACATCATCGAGAAGCGCTGGCCGTCGGCGACGCCGGCGAAGATCGCAATCACCTCGTCGTCGCATTCGAGCGCATGGATGTCGATGACGCGGCCGTCACCGCGTGACGCAAGGCAGGCGCTGCGGACGAATTGCTCGACGCCGGGTTCGGCGAAGACATTGGGAAGCTTCTGCTCGGCCATCCGCGCCGGCTTGACGCGGAAGAACCAGTCGAGCAGGCGGGTGATGTCCGCGTCGGTGGTCGCCAAATGATAGCGATAGCCGGCGAGCGCCTGGAGCTTCTTCTCCTTGCTCTTGAGGCGGCGGCGGAAGGAGTTGCTGATCCGCGATGCCGGGGGGCCGCCCGGTTCCATCGTGAGCAGCGGGCAGCCGTTGATCGCGCTCTGGCGCGGCAAATGCGCGAACGGGTTCTGCTGGTCGTTCCAGCGCAGAGGCTGCTGCGTCAATGCGAGCACGTCGGCATGCTCGCCAAGCGGCGCAAACAGCGCGTCGAGATCGCCGATGCCGACCTGCGCTGCAAATTCGGCGTTCCACAGGCCCATGTTGAAGGTCGTATGCTTGCCGCCCATGAAGCAGGCCGTGCGCACGCCGTGGTTCTGGCGCAGCGAGAGCGGCAGCAGCAGCAGCGGCTGATGCTCGGCGTCGCGGGCAATGACGATGAAAGGGCGGGCGCGTTCGTGCTCCCCGACCAGACGCTGCCAGGGACTGAGCAGATCAAACCGCTGATAGGGCGTGAAGAGGTGACCGGGTTGCTCGAAGGCGCGCCAGACGGCCTCGGCCGCGCCGAGATCGGTCACGATATCGACATACGCGATACGGCCCGCTTTCGACCGCGCTGGCAATTCCGCCGTCCGGCTTTGCATCGCCGCAGCCATGGTCATTCGCGAACCCGTCGAGAAAAAATATGCGTAATTCGGCCTGTGGCCGACCTTTGCAAAGAAATGTCAACAAAGGGTAATGACTATAAGAGGGGGAACGGTCGCCGACGGGCGCGAGGTGGGACATTGGCATCCGACGACAGATGGCTGGAACGGCTGCGCCTTGAGCTGACCTGGTTCACAGGCCAGGCTGCGCTGCGCAGTCGTGGTGCCGGCGCCATCCTGCGCTTTGCGCATGTGCGGCCGCGGCGGCGCGGCGGGTTTCAGCCGTCGCGCGAGAACGAGATCACGCCGCATTTCCTCGATCGCGCCATTCGCGCGCTGAAGCGGTGGAAGTATGATTTTATCGGCATGGACGAGGTCTGCCGGCGCGCGGTGACGCTGTCGGAACACCGCCGCTTCGTGGCGCTCACTTTCGACGGCGCCGGCAAGGATCTGATCGACTTTGCCTATCCGGTGCTGGCGCGCCACGCCGTGCCATTCACGATCTACGTGCCCACGGCGTTTCCCGATGGCGTCGGCGAGGCCTGGTGGCTCGGCCTCGAACAGGTGATCGCGCGCGAGAGCCGTGTCAGCCTGATGATGGGCGAGAAGGAGCAGCGCTTCACTGTCGCTGATAACGCCGGGAAGCAGGCGCTGTTTTCGTTCGTCGAGGCCTGGCTGCACTCGCTGCCGCCGGCGGATGTGTCGGCTGCGATCGCAGATCTCTGCACGCGCTACCGGGTCGACCTTGCCGCGCTCTCACGCGAGGCATCGATGAATTGGGAGGATCTGGCGAGGCTTGCGGCCGATCCGCTGGTGACGATCGGCAGTGCGACCGTGAACTATCCCGTTCTCGCCAACATGAAGGATGCGGCCGCGCTGCGCGAGATGACGATGGGCAAGGCGGTGGCGGAGGCGGCCTTCGCTCGCGACATCCGGCATCTCGCCTTTCCGTTCGGCGATCGCGCCTCGTTCCGGCGCAGCCATGTCATCATGGCGGAGGAGGCCGGCTTTGCCAGTGCTGTGACGACGATCCCGGGCGTCGTGGACGCGGAGGGCCGCACCAATCTGCGCGCGTTGCCGCGCATTTGCTGGGATGGCCGGGTGCGCTCGCTGCGCATGATGCGGGTGCTGGTGTCGGGCACGGCCTTTGCGCCGGTGAAGCCGACGGGCACTGCGACACCCTAAAAGCGCTACGAACTGGAAGCGCTACGAGCTCGACTTGGCCCGGTCGGGCCGCTGCATCCAGCTCACGATCGGCATCGCCGGCAGCACCCAGCCCATGCCGACCACCACGTAGTAGATTGCCTGCCGCCAGCCGGACTCGGCGATCCACGGCATCTGCGCGAGCGCCATGCCGAGCAGCGCCCAGACGGTGGCGAGCACCAGGAGCAGGATGGTGCCGAGGAACTTGCGGGTGCGGATCGTCATGACGGAATGTCGCGGCTTTCGCGTAACTTGCGCTGCGGGAGCGGGGGACTATAAGGGGCACGCAGTTTGGTTCAAGCCTTGCCGGTTCAAGCTCTGGTTTTGCCTCGAATGACGACGATTTCCGCCCCGTCCGAGCCGCATCGCGCCGTGCGCTGGTGGCTGATCTCAGTGGCTGCGCTGATTGCGCTGATGGTGCTGGTCGGCGGTGCGACGCGGCTGACGGAATCCGGGCTCTCGATCGTCGAATGGAAGCCGGTCACGGGCAGCGTGCCGCCACTCTCGGAAACGCAGTGGACGGCGGCCTTCGAGGCCTACAAGAAGATCCCGCAATATCGCGAGCTCAACGCCGGCATGAGCCTGTCCGAGTTCAAGGAGATCTTCTGGTGGGAATGGAGCCACCGGTTGCTCGGCCGTTTCATCGGCGTCGCCTATCTGTTGCCGTTCCTGTTCTTCCTCTGGCGCGGCGGCCTGTCCGGTGATTTGAAGCGGCGGCTGTGGCTGTTGTTCGGGCTCGGCGGGCTCCAGGGCGCGGTCGGCTGGTGGATGGTGGCCTCGGGGCTGTCTGAACGCGTCGAGGTGTCGCAATATCGGCTGGCGACGCATCTTGTGCTCGCGCTCATCATCTTCGCCGGCATCGTCTGGACGGTGCGGCGGCTCGCAGAACGGCCGCAAATTGCGGCGTCGTCGCCGCTGCGCTTCACGAGCGGCTTGCTCCTCGTCGTGACCTTTATCCAGATCTATTTCGGTGCGCTGGTTGCCGGCCTGCGCGCCGGTCGCGCCTACAACACCTGGCCGCAGATCGACGGTGCGTTCATTCCCTCAGGGGAGCGGCTGTGGTTCGAGACGCCGTGGTGGCGCAACATGTTCGACAATGTGCTGACGGTGCAGTTCGAGCACCGCATGACCGCCTATGCGCTGCTGGCGCTGGCGGCGTTGCACGCGTTCGATGCGGTGCGTTCACGCGCGGGATCCGCGGCGCGCGGCGCGCTCTTGCTGCTGGGCGCGATAAGCCTGCAAGCATTGCTCGGCATCCTCACGCTGCTCAACCAGGTGCCGATTGATCTCGCGCTCGCACATCAGGCGGTCGCGATCGTGGTGCTGACGCTTGCGGTGACGCAGATGGAGCGGCTCGCTCCACGGCATTCAACCGAAGCGCAGCCGCGCGCGGTTCCCGTCGGTCAGGCCGGCTGATCGGATCTGCTCTTCAGCAATAGCCGTAGATGCCGCACGAGTAGGGCAGGCGCCAGAAATAATCGACCTGCTTCCCGCCGTAATACGAGCCCTGGTAATCGTAGTCCCAGGGGCGTCCGTAATAGCCCGGCAGCGTGTGCGAGCCCGGCAGCAGTGGTGTACCCGGCAAATTGCGGATGTAGCTGCCGATGCCGTAGGCCGGCGAGATCAGCGCATCCGGATCGGTCTCGACATAGACCTGCGGCGGCTCCTGTGGCGGAGCGGCAGCCCGTCGCCTCGGCGTGGCCGGCAAATCGGCGGCAATCGCAGCTGAGACCGTCAGCATCGCCGCAAGGGCAGGCACCATCCAGCGCAGCATCGTCGGCTCCGAATCAAAGGGGCGATCCAGTGACGATGTATGCGGCAGATATGGTTAATGACTGTTAACGGCGATCGTCATTCCGGGGCGGTGCGAAGCACCGAACCCGGAATCTAGAGCTTATGATGCGACGTCGAGATTCCGGGTTCGCGCTGTCGCGCGCCCCGGAATGACGGTGATGCTACGTACCCAGCGCCTGTTCCAGATCGGCGATCAAATCTTCCTTGTCCTCGATGCCGATCGAAAGCCGCACCACGTCGGGGCCGGCACCGGACTTGATCTTGGCAGCGTCGTCGAGCTGGCTGTGCGTGGTCGAGGCCGGATGGATGACGAGCGAGCGGGTGTCACCGACATTGGCCAGATGCGAGAACAGCTGCAACTTCGACACCAGGCTGACGCCGGCATCGTAGCCGCCCTTCAGGCTGAAGGTGAACACGGCGCCGGCGCCCTTCGGTGCGTATTTGCGCGCGAGCTGGTTGTACTTGTCGCTTGCAAGCCCCGCATAGTTCACCGCGGCCACCGCCGGATGGCCGGCGAGGAATTCGGCGACCGCTTTGGCATTGTCGCAGTGCTTCTGCATGCGCAGCGGCAATGTCTCGATGCCGGTGAGGATCATGAAGGCGTTGAACGGCGACAGCGCGGGTCCGAGGTCGCGCAGGCCGAGTACGCGGCAGGCGATCGCGAAGGCGAAATTGCCAAACGTCTCCTGCAGCCGGATGCCGTGATATTCGGGCCGCGGCTCGGAGAGCATCGGATATTTGCCGCCGGTCGACCAGTCGAAGGTGCCGGCATCGACGATGATGCCGCCGATCGAATTGCCGTGGCCGCCGAGAAACTTCGTCAGCGAGTGCACGACGATGTCGGCACCATGATCGATGGGACGGATCAGATAGGGCGAGGCCAGCGTGTTGTCGACGATCAGCGGGACGCCTGCCTTGCGCGCCACCGTCGAGATCGCCTCGATGTCGGTGATGCTGCCGGCGGGATTGGCGATGGACTCGATGAAGATTGCTTTCGTGCGCGGCGTGACCGCGCGCTCGAAGCTCGCGATGTCGTCGGGATCGGCCCACACCACGTTCCAGCCGAAGCTCTTGAACGCGTGCGTGAACTGGTTGATCGAGCCGCCATAGAGCTTTCGCGCGGCGATGAACTCGTCGCCGGGCTGGAGCAATTGCTGCAGCACCACGACCTGCGCGGCATGGCCCGAGGCCACCGCAAGCGCGGCAGTGCCGCCTTCGAGGGCCGCGACGCGCTCTTCCAGCACCGCATTGGTGGGATTGCCGATGCGGGTATAGATGTTGCCGAACGCCTGCAGGCCGAACAGCGAGGCGGCATGGTCGGCGTCGTTGAAGACGAATGACGTCGTTTGATAGATCGGAGTCGCGCGCGCACCGGTGGTGGGATCGGGCTGTGCACCGGCATGCACGGCGAGGGTCGAAAATCCCGGAAGGCGATCGCTCATTGAGGGCGTCCTGTTCTCGTGGTCTGAAATCGCGCGGCATGCTGATTGGCGCCGCGGCTGCCGTCAAGGCGGGGCTTCACATCGGAACGATCGTGCTACGCATTGTCGCGTTCGCGAAATGAAACCTTCGCAACTGCGTCAGCTTTGCTCAGTCTTGTTTTTGGCGGCGCGGTCCGAGGCCGCGGTTTCGCCGCCGCCAACACTCATCCGATTGAGGGATAGCCGCATGCCCTGCGTCGGCGCCGGCGCGCGCTTGGAGCTCAGCGTGCGCGAATTGACGCCCATCCAGGAGATCTCCGAGGACAGGCGGCCATATTCGATCTTGGGGCAGCGGTTCATCACCACCTTGATACCAACCGATTCCGCCTTCAGCGCCGCCGCATCGTCGCGCGCCCCCAACTGCATCCAGATCACCATCGGCAGCGGATCAAGCGTGAGGGCTTCCTCGACCACCGGCATGATGTGACTGGAGTTGCGGAAAATGTCGATCATGTCGACGGGACGGTCAATGTCGGACAGCGAGGCGACGAAGGGTTTTCCGAGCAGCTCCTTTCCGACATGGCTGGGATTAACCGGAATCATGTCGTAGCCGCGCTGGGCCAGATATTTGAACGCGAAATAGCTCGGCCGCACGTTGGCCGGCGAGGCACCGACCATCGCGATCGATTTCACGTTGTTGAGGATGCCCCGGATGTAATTGTCGGGATAGGCGTCGTGGTTCATCTTCTTCTTTCTCTGACCTCATGGTGAGGAGCGCGGCACGCGCGTCTCGAACCATGAAGCCGCAGTCGGGCCTCTATCCTTCGAGACGCCGCGTTCCGCGGCTCCTCAGGATGAGGAGTTGACTATTCATCCCGCCATGTCGGCGTACGCTTCTCGATGAAGGCGCCGATGCCTTCCTCGGCGTCTCGCGCCATCATGTTCTCGGTCATCACCTCTGCCGCATAGCGATAGGCGTCTGCAAGACTCATCTCGGCCTGGCGGTAGAACGCCTCCTTGCCGAGCTTGACGGTATAGGCGGATTTCAGCGCGACCTGTTCGGCGAGCGCAATGGCGGCGGCGCGCTCGGTGCCGGCGGCGACGACACGATTGACGAGGCCGATCTCGCGGGCGCGTACGGCCGGGATCGGCTCGCCCGTCAGCAACATCTCCATCGCCTGCTTGCGCGGCACGTTGCGCGACAGCGCCACCATCGGCGTCGAGCAGAACAGGCCGATGTCGACGCCGGGGGTAGCGAAGTGTGCTGCTTCCGAGGCGATCGCGAGATCGCAGCTTGCCACGAGCTGACAGCCCGCGGCGGTCGCGATGCCCTGGACGGATGCGACCACGGGCTTGGGCAGGTGCACGATCGCCTGCATCATCGCGCTGCAGGCGGTCATCATCTCGGCGAAGAAGGCACGGCCGCGATCCGGGTCGGCGCGGCGCGCGGTCAGCTCCTTCATGTCGTGGCCGGCGGAGAAGGCGGGACCGTTGGCCGCGATTACGACGCCGCGGATGGCCTTGTCGTCGCGGATCTCGTTGAGCGCGGCGTGCAGGCTTGCGATCATCGTCGCCGACAGGCTGTTGCGGGCGGCCGGGCGGTTGAGGGTCAGGACCGCGATGGGGCCCACGGTCTCGCGCAGCAGGATAGGTGGTTGCGGGGAAGGGGCGCGGGCGGCCTGGACGGACATCAAAGCGTTTCCGGTTGGATTATTGCGATTGGATGACGCAGATAACTTAATGTAACAGGGGACGTGAAGCGAGGGTGAGGGGTAGCATGGCGTTAGCGAAAATGAGCGTGGCGGAGCTCGAGCAGTTCCTCCGCAACGAGTTTCCCCAGGCCTTCAGCGGCGACGACATCACGATCGAGAGCGCGGACGGTCAGGCCTGCCTTTTGCGTCAGCGCTATAGCGAAAAGATGCTGCGGCCAGGCGGAACCGTGTCCGGCCCGACATTGATGGCGCTCGCCGACTTCGCGATGTACGTGGTGCTGTTGTCCGCGATCGGGCCGATCGGGCTCGCCGTGACCACCAATCTCAACATCAACTTCCTGCGCAAGGGGCAGCCCGGGCAGGACGTGCTGGCGGAGGCGCGGCTGCTCAAGCTCGGCAAGCGCCTCGCGGTCGGCGAGGTGAAGCTGTTGTCCGGTACCTCGCCCGATCCGATTGCACATGTCACCTCAACCTATTCCATTCCAAACGTTTGAGCTTTTTGCGGGTATCCTAATACCTTAATTATAAGCAATTGATATTGCACATGTAAATTACAGCTTTGGGCATTGACCGCGGCGCCCCTGTTCTCTAGAAAACCGCCAGTCCGGTGCGGTGTTCGCGCCGATGCTCCCCGTCCACGGAAACTCTGACATGAAAACCTTTTCGGCAAAGCCGGCTGAGGTGACGAAGAAGTGGGTACTGATCGACGCCAAGGGTCTGGTCGTCGGCCGTCTCGCCACCATCGTCGCCATGCGCCTGCGCGGCAAGCACCTCCCGACCTACACCCCGCACGTTGATTGCGGCGACAACATCATCATCATCAACGCGCAGTATGCGGTTCTCACCGGCCGCAAGCGCGAGCAGAAGACCTATTACAAGCACACCGGTTACGTCGGCCACATCAAGGAGCGCACCGCGCGCCAGATCCTCGAGGGCAAGCATCCCGAGCGCGTGCTCGAGAAGGCCGTCGAGCGCATGATCCCGCGTGGTCCGCTCGGTCGGGTCCAGATGGGCAACCTCCGCGTCTATGGCGGCGCCGATCATCCGCACGAGGCCCAGACGCCCGAGAAGATCGACATCGCCAAGTTGAACCGCAAGAACACGAGGGCCGCATAACATGGCCGAATCCATTCAGTCGCTCGACCAGCTCTCGCAGCTCAAGACGGCGGCCGCGCCCGACGCGCCCAAGCACGAGAAGAAGGTCGACAAGTTCAACCGCGCCTACGCCACCGGCAAGCGCAAGGACGCGGTCGCCCGCGTCTGGATCAAGCCGGGCGCCGGCAAGGTCACGGTCAACGCGCGCGAGGTCGAGGTCTATTTCGCCCGTCCCGTGCTGCGCATGATGATCGAGCAGCCGTTCTCCGTGGCCGCGCGGTCCGGCCAGTATGACGTGATCTGCACCGTCGCCGGCGGCGGTCTGTCCGGCCAGGCCGGTGCCGTTCGTCACGGCATCTCCAAGGCGCTGACCTATTTCGAGCCGGAGCTGCGCACCGTGCTGAAGAAGGGCGGCTTCCTCACCCGCGACTCCCGCGTGGTCGAGCGCAAGAAGTACGGCAAGGCCAAGGCCCGCCGGTCCTTCCAGTTCTCGAAGCGTTAATCGCTTCGGTCGCATTCGCCGCGAAAGCGGCTTCAATGAGATGCAAAAGGGCGCTGATTTCAGCGCCCTTTTTGCTGTTCGTTTGTATGCAAATTGATGGCGTGTTTCCTGAAAACTTGGGCCCGCATGAAAACCTGAATGGAACCCGCGAGACATAGCGTCGCATTTGGAAGGGCGCGCAAATCGGCTGAGCCGATCGCGTAACTGCTATGTCTAAGAGGGGGCCGACATGATGTCGCTCGATAGCATCACGCTCTATTTGGTCGCGACCATGGTCGCCGCACTGCTCGGCGCCATGATGGTATTTTTCGGAAGGCAGGAGAACAGCCCTGCGCTGAAATGGTGGGGCACCGCGTATCTGCTCGGCGCCGCATCGGTCGCGCTCTGGACGGCGGCCGGCGACAGACTGGGGCCGCATCTTTACCTTGCGCTGAACGCGGTCGGCTTCGTCGCCTGCGGCATGGTGTGGAATGCGGCGCGCGTCTTCCACGGCCGCAAGCCGAACTGGCCGGGACTCCTGGTCGGCGCGCTCGCCTGGGCCGCTGCCGCCACACTGCTCGATCCCACCGCGTCCATGCTGCGCATGATCGTCGGCGCCGGCATCGTCTCGGTCTATGCGGCGCTGACCGCGAGCGAGCTCTGGGTCGAGCGGCGCAAGAGCCTGCAACGGCGCTGGCCGGCCTTCGTGGTTCCGGTAATGCACGGCTGTGTCTTGATGCTGCCGATCCTGCTCGGCAGTTTCCTGCGCCCGAACGATGCCGGCTTCTCCACCAGCATCTGGGTCACTGTGTTCGCGGTCGAGCTCGTGCTCTATGCCGTCGGCACCGTGTTCGTGATCTTCATGCTGGTGTCCGAGCGCACCGTCACCGCGCACCGGACCGCCGCCTCCACCGATCCCCTGACCGGCATGCTCAACCGCCGCGGCTTCTCGGAAGCCTGCGGACGCGTGATCGAGCGCGAGGCCAAGGCCGGCCGTCCCGTGACCGTGATGATCTTCGACATCGATCATTTCAAGTCGATCAACGACCGCTTCGGCCATCCCGCCGGCGACGAGATGCTGAAACTGTTCTCGACCGTCGTCGTCAGCAATCTGCGCATCAGCGACATGTCGGGTCGCATCGGCGGCGAGGAGTTCGCCGCTCTGCTGCCCTGCTCGCTGGAGGAGGGCGTGCTGGTCGCCGAGCGCGTGCGTGAGGCCTTCGAGACCTCCGGCGTCGTCGTCGACGAGGGCCCGGTCGACACCACCGTCAGCATCGGCGTCGCCGGCGGTCCGGCCGGCACCGAGCTCGAAGTGCTGCTGGCCTCGGCCGACACCGCGCTCTACCAAGCCAAGCGCGGCGGCCGAAACCGCGTCGAATCGGCGGAGGAGCTGCCACTGTCGCTGGAGAACTGGCGCCGCCAGAGCGCCGCTCGGATCGGCGTGCCCAACACGCAATCCAAGACACAACCGGCGACGGCCTAGGCAAAGGAGGCCTCGCGGTAATCCCCTGTTTACCATTCGATTCACCGAGCGCCGCGCCCAGGGGCGTTACACGCAAGGCCGCAATTACTGGCCGCTCGCGCTGTTCGCCGGTTGTGCGCTGACAGTGGCGGGCACCGTTTTGCTGTTCGCCTGAGTGATCTGCATTTTTGGACCGGGCAGGCGCCGTTTTGGCGCCTTTTTCTTTGTCGCGGGCTGCGGTAGACACGCCCATCAAACAAAATGGGTGGAAACAGATGATCACCGAGATCGCGCAAATCGACGTCAAGCCGGGCAGCGAGAAGGACTTTGAGGCCGCCGTCGCCAAGGCCAAGGCCGCTTTCGGCCGCTCCAAGGGTTTTCACGGTTTCGAGCTGCACAAGTCGATCGAGAAGCCGCAGCGCTATCGTCTGATGGTGAAGTGGGAAACGCTCGAGAGCCATACCGTCGATTTCCGCGGCTCCGAGAATTTCACCGAATGGCGCGGCCTCGTCGGCCAGTATTTCGCGGCACCCCCCGAGGTCGAGCACACCGAAACCGTGCTCACCACCTGAGGCGGCTCAGGCCGCCTCCGCCAGAGGCGGCGCTTCATACGTCTTGAAATGGTCGATCATCACCTTGGCGATGGCGACCAGCGGCAGCGCCAGCGCCAGGCCCCAGATTCCGAACACGACGCCGAGCAGGATCTGGAACGCGAACAGCGTGGCCGGCGGAATGTCCAGTGCCTGCCGCTGAAGGATCGGCGTCAGCACATAGCTCTCCATGGCGTGCACGCCCATGAAGAGGAGAAAGGCCGACAGCGCCGGAATCCATCCTGAGGCGAGGCTCGCCAGCACGACCACGACGCCGGCTATGATGGCGCCCACCGTCGGAATGAAGGCGAGCAGGCCTGCCTGAATCCCCAGGATGAACGAGCCGGGAATGCCGATGAGGACGAGCCCGATCCAGGTCACCACGCCGACCGCAAGCATCACGATGATCTGCGCGATCAGCCAGCGCTCCAACGTCTCGCCGATACCGTCGATGATCAGGGTGATGCGGGCGCGATGCCTGGCCGGCGCGAGAAACAACAGGCCGTCATGATAGACCGCGGGCTGGGCGGCGAAGGCGAGCCCCAGGAACAGCACGATGAAGATGTTGCCGACCGCGCTGATGGTGCCGAGCAGCAGCTTGAAGGTCTGGCTCACGATCGCCCCGCCGCTCGAGGCCAGCGCGCCTGCGCCCGGCAATCCGCCGTGCGAGCCCGGGGTCGGGGCGGGCGTCGGCGTCGCATCGGTGGAGGCAGCGGGTGCGGCGTTGCCGAGATCGAAGAAGCTGGTGTCGATCCCATGGTTTTCGAGGAAGGACCGGACGTTGGTGATCTGCGACTTGATTGTCTTGCTCAGCAGCGAGGCCTGCTCGGCAATGGTGGCGCCGCCGAGATAAGCAACGCCTGCGAGCATTACCGCCAGCGCGGCACAGACGATCGCGAGCCGGACCGCGTGGGGCAGGTGCACGCGGCGGCCAAGCGCGTTGGTCAGCGCGTTGAGGCCGACGCCGAGCAGCATTCCGGTGAAGATCAGGAGCAGGGTAGCTGCAAAATACCAGGTGAAGACCAGCATTGCCGCGAACAGCACGATTCCGATGCCCCCGACCGAGATCGCCCAGGCCAGATCGGTGCGGGTCCGGGGCCGTTCATCTGCGGGAATGGTCACATCGGCTCCTATGCGAAGGCGGCAGGCAGGCACTCTTTCGCGAAATCCCGCCTCGGATCAAGCCAGGCTCTGGCGCGATTGACGCGTCCTTGGCCCTGCGGGCCACGGACGCCGGCGAGAGAGGGGGCCATGCCCGTCCTCCGCCCGGCCATTTGCGCGAAAATAGCATTGCCGTCCCGCGTACCCTTCTGTTGAATTTGTTCCATCCCAGGGGCATGTTTGGAGAATCGTCTTCGGCGAAAGGTCTGAACGGGAGATGAGAAAGCCGGTCGTCGGCGTGATCGGGAACGCCCATCGCGTTGAAAATCGATTTCAGGTCCAGATGGTCGGCGAGCGTAATCTGCGCGCCGTGGCCGAGGTGTCCGGCGGCCTGCCGGTGATGTTCGCGGGCTCGCCCGATATCACCGATATCGGCGCGCTGCTCGACACTGTCGACGGCATCGTGCTCACCGGTGCTCGCGCCAATGTCCACCCAACCCGTTTCAACGTCGATCCGTGTGAGGCGCACGAGCCCTACGACATCCACCGCGACGAGGTGGCGCTGGCGCTCTCGGTCGCCTGCGTTGCCCGCGGCATCCCGCTGTTCGGCATCTGCCGGGGCCTCCAGGAGATGAACGTCGCCTTCGGCGGCTCGCTGCATCCCGAGATCCGCGAAATCCCGGGCCGTATGAACCATCGCATGCCGAGGCTCGAGAACGGCGAGATCCATCCCGATCCGACCGTGGTGTTCGCCGATCGTCACGACGTCGATCTGACGCCGGGCGGCGCGTTCGCAGACTTGCTCGGCTGTAACAAGATCAGGGTCAATTCGCTGCACGGCCAGGGCATCCTCGATCCCGGCAAGCGCGTGCTGATCGAGGGCATCGCCGAGGACGGCACCATCGAGGCAATCCGCATCGCGGAAGCCAAGGCCTTTGCGCTCGGGGTGCAATGGCACGCCGAATACGACCCGCAGCACAATCCGATCAACCGAAAACTGTTCGAGGCGTTCGGTGAGGCTATGGTGGCGAAGCAGCGCGCGGCGGCGTAGCTGCGGAGCGCGCCGAGGCCCATAACCATCGTCATCGTGAGCGCAGCGAAGCAAATCCAGTCGCTGTCGGGTGACGGCGTGAAGGCGGCCTCGATCTCTCGGGCGTAATAAACCAGTTATCAAGAAATGGTGCGCGCCGGTTTTCTCGATTCCGATTCGTTCTTTGAGAACGAAGTGGAGTCAGACACAGAACGAAAGTCGAGGACCACAAACAAAAAAGGCGCCCCGAGGGGCGCCTTTCGTGTGTCGCGGTCGTTCGGGCCGTTTAGCCCGAATAGTACATTTCGAACTCGACCGGATGCGGGGTCATTTCGAAGCGGGCGACTTCGGTCATCTTCAGCTCGATGTAAGCGTCGATGAAGTCGTCGTCGAACACGCCGCCGTTCTTGAGGAAGCCGCGGTCCTTGTCGAGGTTTTCCAGCGCCTCGCGCAAGCTGCCGCACACGGTCGGGATCTGCTTCAGCTCTTCCTTCGGCAGATCGTAGAGGTCCTTGTCCATCGCCGGACCCGGATCGATCTTGTTCTTGATGCCGTCGAGGCCGGCCATCAGCATCGCGGCGAAGCCGAGATAGGGATTGGCGAGCGGATCGGGGAAACGCACCTCGACGCGCTTGGCCTTCGGCGAAGCGGTGTAGGGGATGCGGCAGGAGGCCGAGCGGTTGCGCGCGGAATAGGCGAGCAGCACGGGAGCCTCGTAGCCCGGGACCAGACGCTTGTAGGAGTTGGTCGACGGGTTGGTGAAGGCGTTGATCGCCTTGGCGTGCTTGATGATGCCGCCGATGTAATGGAGGCAGGTCTCCGACAGGTCGGCGTATTTGTTGCCGGCGAACACCGGCTTGCCGTCCTTCCAGATCGACTGGTGCACGTGCATGCCCGAGCCGTTGTCGCCGAAGACCGGCTTCGGCATGAAGGTGGCGGTCTTGCCGTAGATGTGCGCAACCTGGTGGATGCAGTATTTGTAAATCTGCATGTGGTCGGCCATCAAGGTCAGCGTGTCGAACTTCATGCCGAGCTCGTGCTGGGCGGAAGCGACTTCGTGATGATGCTTCTCGACCTTCACGCCCATCTTGGCCATGGCGCCGAGCATCTCCGAGCGCATGTCCTGCACGGAGTCCTGCGGCGGCACCGGGAAGTAGCCGCCCTTGGTGCGGACGCGGTGGCCGAGGTTGCCGCCTTCATATTCGGTGTCGGAGTTGGTCGGCAGCTCCGAGGAGTCGAGGCGGAAGCCGGTGCTGTAGGGATTGGCGGAGAAGCGCACGTCGTCGAACACGAAGAACTCGGCTTCGGGGCCGACGAACACGGTGTCGCCGACGCCCATCGACTTCACCATCGCCTCGGCCTTCTTGGCGATGCCGCGGGGGTCGCGGTTGTAGGGCTCGCCGGTGGTCGGCTCGAGCACGTCGCAGGTGATGACCATGGTGGTCTCGGCGAAGAACGGATCGATCGTCGCGGTCACCGGATCGGGCATCAGGCACATGTCGGACTCGTTGATCGCCTTCCAGCCGGCGATTGAGGAGCCGTCGAACATCGTTCCTTCGGCGAAAATGTCTTCATCGATCATGCTGATGTCGAAGGTGACGTGCTGCCACTTGCCGCGCGGATCGGTGAAGCGCAGGTCGACGTATTTGACGTCGTTGTCCTTGATCGATTTCAGGACGTCTTTGGCGGTCTTCATGCATACCCCTTTTGGCTCTGCGGGTCGGTTTCCAAGCTTCAAGCGACCGTGTTCACGCTTCTTGAGGCGCGCGAGGCACAAACAAAATGAGGCCGCCGAAGCAGCCTATTTCTTGTCAGAATGTCGCAAAATGCGGGATAGCACCCGGCTCAGATAGCGTCCAGCCCGGATTCGCCGGTTCGGATGCGGATCGCCTCTTCGATGTTGGAGACGAAAATCTTGCCATCGCCGATGCGCCCGGTTTGCGCTGCGCGGCGGATTGCGTCGATGGCGCGCTCGACCAGATCGTCGCCGATCACGATCTCGATCTTCACCTTGGGCAGGAAGTCGACGATGTATTCTGCGCCGCGGTACAGCTCGGCGTGACCCTTCTGCCGGCCGAAGCCCTTGGCTTCGGTGACGGTGATGCCCTGAAGGCCGACTTCCTGAAGCGCTTCCTTCACCTCGTCGAGCTTGAATGGCTTGATGATGGCTTCGATCTTCTTCACTGCGCGCCTCCCGGCCTTTCGAACAAATAGCAACGTCTTCGTCAGGATGCGCTTTTCATAACGCACGATCTTGTCTTCGCTATGCCGGGATCCCTGACCAGTCCGGCAACAACGGCCGGCCACACCCTGATAAATGCCAGTGAGCACGACGAACCGAAGCGACTTCCGCGAAAGCAGGGTCTATGCCAAGTTGCAAATGCCCTGATTATTGGAGCGTTATCAGCCTTTTAACGTGCAGCTCTGATAGGTGGCGCCGACCCGCACAAAATACCGCAGACTACGGAATAGGCAAACGGTCCAATATTTGTGCAGATCATTGTTCCGTCGGATCGCCCGACGCAGAACGTGCCTCTTGAAAAGGCTTTTGGACAGGGAAGTGGCATGGAAGTTCTGACCAACGCCGAAATGCAGCGTGCCGACCAGCTCAGCATTGCGGCAGGCACCCCCGGCTTCAAGCTGATGCTCAGTGCTGGCCAGGCGGTCGCCGAGGCCGCCAACGCGCTGGTGGAGGAGGGGCCGATCCTGATCGTGGCCGGCCCCGGCAACAACGGTGGGGACGGTTTTGTCGCAGCCGCCGAGCTCGCCGCGCAAGGCCGCGAGGTCTCGGTCATCCTGATGTGCGAGCGCGACCAGCTCCAGGGCGATGCGGCCTCGGCCGCACGGGGCTGGAAACACCCGGTGCTCCCGTTCAACCCGCAGGCGATCGGGCGACCGGCGCTGATCATCGATGCGCTGTTCGGCGCGGGCCTCAGCCGTCCGGTCGACGGCGAGGCACGTGAGATGATCGAGGCGATCAACGCCAACGGTGCGCCGGTGCTCGCGGTCGATCTGCCAAGCGGCATCAACGGCACCAGCGCGGCCGTGCTGGGCGTGGCGGTGAACGCCACCGAGACCGTCACCTTCTTCCGCAAGAAGCCGGCGCATCTGCTGCTGCCGGGGCGCATGCATTGCGGCCACGTCCGCGTCGCCGACATCGGCATCGAGGCGCAGGTGCTGGACGAGATCGCGCCGCAGATTTTCGAGAACGATCCGGACTTCTGGGGCACCGCCTTTCCGGTGCCGCGCATCGACGGCCACAAATACGCGCGAGGCCATGTGCTGGCGGTCTCGGGCGATGCGGCCGCGACCGGTGCGGCGCGTCTCGCCGCGCGCGGGGCGCTCCGCGCCGGCGCGGGCCTGGTGACTCTGGCTACGCCGCGTGATGCGCTGGCGATCAATGCAGCTGCGCTCACCGCGGTGATGGTTCGCCCCGTCGATACCGCCATCGAGTTCGGCGAGCTGCTCGGTGACAAGCGCTACAACACCTGCATGATCGGCCCCGGCGCGGGGGTCGGCGAGCGCACCTGCGATCTCGTCCACACGGCGCTTAACGCGCAGCGGCGCCTGGTGCTCGACGCGGATGCGCTGACGAGCTTTGCCGCCAATCCCGAGCGCCTGTTCGAATCGATCAAGACGTCGCAGGACAAGGCGGTAGTGCTGACGCCGCACGAGGGCGAGTTCCCGCGGCTGTTCTCCGACCTCAGCAATAAACATCCGGGGCGCTCGAAGATCGAGCGCGTGCGCGCCGCCGCCGAACGCTCCGGCGCGGTCGTGCTGCTGAAGGGCGCGGACACCACGATTGCCGCGCCCGACGGCCGCGCCACCATCGCCGCCAACGCACCGCCCTGGCTCGCCACCGCGGGTGCCGGCGACGTGCTCGCCGGCATCATCGCAGGCCTCCTTGCGCAAGGCGTCCCGGCGTTCGAAGCCGCCAGCATCGCCGTCTGGATGCATGGCGAAGCGGGCAGCGAGGCGGGGCCGGGCCTGATCGCGGAGGATCTCACCGAGACGCTGCCCGCCGTGCACCGGCGGATCTATGGTGCCCTGGGGATCGAGTACTAATGCTCAGGCAGCTCGCGCTCACCGATATGGGCGCGGCGGCGCAGGTTCACCGGGCTGCATTCAACCATGCGATGCCCTGGCTCGCTGGGCTGCATACGCCGGACGAGGATCACTGGTTCTACCGCGAGCATGTGTTCGCGACGTGCCGCGTGTGGGGACGCTTCAACGGCGATGTACTGAGCGGGATCATCGCTTTCCGTGACGGCTGGATCGAGCAGCTTTACGTGCTTCCTGCTGTTCAAGGGCGGGGGACTGGCGCCGAACTTCTCGACGTCGCCAGGCATGCCAACGAACGGCTGGAGCTCTGGACCTTCCAGTGCAATGCGCGCGCAAGGCGCTTCTATGAAGCGCGCCAGTTTACGTTGATCGAGCAGACCAACGGGACCCGAAACGAGGAGAAAGAACCCGACGCTCGGTACCTCTGGATGCGTAGGCCACTTGATTTGTGAACAATTGTAGTCTAAAAACTACATGTGATTGAAAGCAGACTGAGACGTTTCGGAAGTGGCGATCACGTCTCAAGGATGAGCGTGCCAGAGCGCTGATTGCTTCGCGATTGGGTCGGTTGGCTCATGGACACGCAGGCGACGTCGAACCGGTGGGCGACGGTGTGAGCGAGCTGCGTATTCATCACGGGCCCGGATATCGCATCTATTTTCGGAAGCGGGGCAACGCGATCATCGTTTTGCTGTGCGGGGGCGACAAGAGCACGCAGGTGAAAGACATCAAGGCGGCGAAGCGCCTTGCCGAGATGTGGAGCGAATGAGATGGGCGAGAAGCTGACGACCTATGACCCGGCCGAAGACCTGCAGTCCGACGAGGCCATTGCCGTGTTCATGGAAGAGGCGTTCAAGACCGAGGATGCGGCCTATATCGCCCATGCACTTGGGGTCGTCGCCCGCGCCAAGGGGATGACGCAGATCGCCAAAGAGACTGGTCTTTCTCGCGAGCAGCTCTATCGCTCGTTCAGCACCAACGGCAATCCGACGCTGAAAACGACTATTGCGGTGATGAAGGCGCTCGGGATCGAACTCACAGCCAAGCCGCACGCCTAGTCGGAGCCCCTCACTCCACCCCGTACCAGCGCACCAGCCGCGGGGCGGCCCATTCGGTTACGACGGTTTCGATCAGCCATCGCCCGGGGGAGGCCGCAGCGAACGCGATGCGCTGAGTCTGGCCGGGTTCGATCGCGAGCGTGTCGAGCCAATAGGGCTTCCAGCCGTCGTCGAGCTTGTCGAGCAGGCGGAAATGGTGGCCGTGCAGATGGACGACGATGGCGACGGGTGCGGGGTTCTTGAGCGCCAGCACGACGGTGCGGCCGGCCTTGGTGCGAAAAGCGGGGGCGGAGGACGTCGAGAAATTTGCGGGCCGTACCCACCCGGCGTCGGCTGCCCCGAGCGCGACATCGAACCGCAGGGCGCCTTTCAGATCGAGTCGCTCGGGCAGGTCATTCGGAGGGAGCGGCTGCGGCGGCGACGGCGGCGCGCGCCGCTCAAGCTTGCCGGAGACCGTCAGGCGGCCGACCTGGCGCGCCTCCTTGCCATCATGCAGCAGGAATGGGGCCGATGTGGCCGTATCGACAAAGGCGTCGGCGCGTGCGCCGGGAGCCAGCACCAGGGCGCCGTTGCGAGCCGGGAACGGCTCAGCCGGCTGTCCGTCCAGGGCCAGCACCTGGACCTCGTGACTTTCCAATTTGATCGCCAGAACAGAACGTTGCGAGCCGTTGATAAAGCGCAGCCGCAGCCGCTCATTCGCCGAAGCTGAGAGTTCGAATGAAGTCGTTCCGTTGATTGTATAGAGCGGGGACGTGTCCTTCGGGTCCCGGCCCGGGAGAAGCGCGGTCCCATCCGGCCGCAGCCGCCATTCCTCGATCAAGAGGACCACGTCGCGATCGGCGGCGACCGCGTTGGTCTCGGTGGCGATGATCGGAAGCGGGCGCGCGGGCTGCTTCAGGCCGTCCTCGAACAGCCGGAAGTCGGCCAGCAGGGTCCCCGCATTTGGGACTGAAATGATTGATGTTTCCGTCGCATCCGGGGCCGTCGGGGCGCGACCCCGAAGCGGGTCGGCCGCGTCCGGGCCATTGAGGCCGTACCAGACTGGTGCAAGCGGGACAGGCAGGCCGTTGCGGAAGACCACCTCGCAGCGATCGCCACGTTTGAGACGGACATCCCCGAGGTGGCTTACGGCGGCCAGCTCCCAGATCGGTGTAGCCGGCTGACCCGGCCTCAGAGCCAGCGTCGCCGGCCTTGCCTGAAGGGCGAGCTGGGCGGTCGTGGCCGGGACTGCGCCGCCCGCCATCAGCCCGGCCGCAGAGGCGCCCAGTCCCGCTCCAAGCCCGGCCAAAACCTCGCGCCTCGTCGGGTCGAAAATCCGCATTCTCATGGCCGATCCCGACCACGCCGTGCTGGATAAGTCCAGCCGTCGTGCCTAGTTGAAGGCTGCCTCTATCGGGCCATTTTTTTGCTGCGAACAGGCGGGCACATGCTATAAGCCCGCCGCCCGCGGCATCGCGGCCGGTCTTGATGCAAATTTACGCGGGCGTGGCGGAACTGGTAGACGCGCTGGATTTAGGTTCCAGTGACGAAAGTTGTGGGGGTTCGAGTCCCTCCGCCCGCACCAAGCGCTTTCAGCGTTTGCACGGATTACGCGATCTGCTCCCGCGCGGATGTTTGTCCGCCGGAAGCCGGTCCGATGAACCACCGGCGTTGAGGCGTTCGCCTCGCGCTGGATCGATTAATGACAGCGTCCCGACGCATGCGCGCCGGGACCGAACGAGAAGAAGATTGGACACCATGCAGGTCACAGAAACCCTCTCGGAAGGTTTGAAGCGCGAGTTCAAGATCAGCGTTCCCGCGTCTGATCTCGACGCCAAGGCCGGTGCCAAGCTCGTCGACCTCAAGGACAAGGTTCGCATCAACGGCTTCCGTCCCGGCAAGGTGCCGGTCACGCACCTCAAGAAGGTCTATGGCCGCTCGGTGATGGCCGAGACCATCGACCAGACCATTCGTGACACCAACACGCAGCTGTTCTCCGAGCGCGGCTTCCGCCTTGCGACCGAACCCAAGATCACCATGCCGACCGAGCAGGCCGAGGTCGAGGAGCTGCTCAACGGCAAAACCGACCTGACCTATACGGTTGCGATCGAGGTGGTGCCGTCGATCGCGCTCGCCGACTTCAAGACCTTCGAGGTCGAGAAGCCCGTCGCCGAAGTCACCGACGCCGACGTCGACGAGGCGATCAAGCGCATCGCCGATTCGAACCGCGGCTATGCCGCGAAGGGCGAGGGCGCCAAGGCCGAGTCGGGCGATCGCGTCACCGTCGCCTTCAAGGGCACCATCAACGGCGAGCCCTTCGAGGGCGGCGCCGGCGAGGGCATCCAGGTGGTGATCGGATCCAACACCTTCATCCCCGGCTTCGAAGAGCAGCTCATCGGGATCGGCGCGGGCGAGACCCGCACGCTGAAGGTGGCGTTCCCCAAGAACTACATGAACGATAAGCTCGCCGGCCAGCCGGCCGAGTTCGAGACCACCGCGACGCTGATCGAGGCGCCGCAGGATCTCGCGATCGACGACGAGTTCGCCAAGACGCTCGGCCTCGAATCGCTGGACAAGCTGAAGGAAGCGGCGCGCGAGCGGCTGGTCGCCGAGTTCGCGACCGCGACGCGCCAGCGCGTCAAGCGCGCGCTGCTCGACCGCCTCGACGAGGCCCATCGCTTCGAGGCTCCGCCCTCGCTGGTCGACGAGGAGTTCAATCTGATGTGGAACTCGGTGAAGGCCGAGATGGACTCCGCCGGCAAGACCTTCGCCGACGAGGACACCACTGAAGACGCCGCCAAGGAAGAGTACCGTAAGATCGCCGACCGCCGCGTGCGGCTGGGCCTCGTGCTCTCCGAGATCGGCGAGAAGAACAAGATCTCCGTGACCGACGACGAGGTCGGCCGCGCCGTGATCGAGCGGGCGCGCTCGATGCCGGGCCGCGAGAAGGAGGTCTGGGACTATTACCGCAGCAACGCCCAAGCGTTGGCCCAGCTTCGTGCACCGATCTATGAGGACAAGGTCGTCGACTTCATCCTCGAGCTTGCCAAGGTGACTGAGAAGAAGGTCTCGCGCGACGATCTCTACAAGGACGACGAGGCGGAAAAGACCGCCGCCTGAGGGCTCCAGAAGAGCCTTTAGGAGAGCCTTTGGGATAGCCTTGCATTAAGGATGATCAGCGAAGAGGTCGAGCTAGCCAGGTGGCCGGCTGGGCCTCTTTGTACGAATCAGCTTCAACTGCCTCACGGATTAAGCCTTAATTCGCTCCGCACTTGTCAGGCGCGAATTGGGCTATATCTGTCGCTACGCCTTCTGCTTCTACCAAGTTCTTCTACCAAGTTCCTGCATCACGGGACGTCCATCGGCCTTCCGGCAGATCCAGCCCCGACTGGCAGCCGGGCCTGGCGATGTCCGCCTCTTCAAAACCCTAGGTGACTCATGCGCGATCCGGTTGAAACCTACATGAACCTCGTGCCCATGGTGGTCGAGCAGACCAACCGTGGCGAGCGCGCCTACGACATTTTCTCGCGCCTTCTGAAAGAGCGCATCATCTTCCTGACCGGGCCGGTCGAGGACGGCATGTCGACGCTGATCGTCGCGCAGCTGTTGTTCCTTGAGGCGGAAAATCCGAAGAAGGAAATCTCGATGTACATCAACTCGCCGGGCGGCGTGGTGACGTCGGGCCTCGCGATCTACGACACCATGCAGTTCATTCGTCCGCCGGTCTCGACGCTGTGCACCGGCCAGGCCGCCTCGATGGGCTCGCTGCTGCTCTGCGCCGGCGAGAAGGACATGCGCTTCTCGCTGCCGAACGCGCGCATCATGGTGCATCAACCTTCCGGCGGCTTCCAGGGCCAGGCCACCGACATCATGCTGCACGCCCAGGAAATCCTGAACCTGAAGAAGCGGCTCAACGAGATCTACGTGAAGCACACCGGCCAGACCTACAAGGCGATCGAGGACGCGCTGGAACGCGACAAGTTCCTGACCGCGAGCGACGCCAAGGAGTTCGGTTTGGTCGACAGGGTCATCGACAAGCGCGCCGAGGAAACCGCGGCGCCGAAGACTCCGTAGCACTACTGTGACGGCGAACCCTCCGGGATCGCCGGCACCGTCAGGGAGCGTTCACGTTAAGGACACGTGCGCGCGTCGCAAAACGCAGTTTTGCGCCCTGCGACAGGCAGAAAGTTCCGCTTTCGTGCCTGTTTTTCGTGGCAATCCAGCAACGCCGGGGTGATTTCGATCACTTCGCCCGTGCCAAGACCGGAAATCACGGTATTGTCACGGGTAGCCGGCGCCCCCCGATTAGCGAATTCTTGATAGTCGGGTGACAGCATGGTTCGCTACGACTGATCGGCTATGGTCGCGGAGAATCGAGTGACCGTGATTCGCACGGCATGCAACGCGTAGGGTCTTTTTTGGTACGGAATTTGCTCTATTTGAAGGACTGTACCGGCTGTCGTGCCGGAATAGGGCGATCGAGCGGACGGGATCGAACCGCGGACGGAGACATGAATGAGTAAGGTCGGCACGAGCGACTCCAAGAACACGCTGTATTGCTCGTTCTGCGGCAAGAGCCAGCACGAAGTTCGCAAACTGATCGCGGGTCCCACGGTCTTCATTTGCGACGAGTGCGTCGAGCTCTGCATGGACATCATTCGCGAGGAGAACAAATCCTCGCTGGTGAAGTCGCGCGACGGGATTCCGACGCCGAAGGAAATCTGCAAGGTGCTGGACGATTACGTAATCGGACAGAACCATGCGAAGAAGGTCCTCTCGGTCGCGGTGCACAATCACTACAAGCGCCTCAACCACCAGACCAAGCACAACGACGTCGAGCTTGCGAAGTCGAACATCCTGCTGATCGGTCCGACCGGTTCGGGCAAGACGCTGCTCGCGCAGACGCTCGCCCGCATCCTGGACGTGCCGTTCACGATGGCGGATGCGACGACGCTGACCGAAGCCGGCTATGTCGGCGAGGACGTCGAGAACATCATCCTGAAGCTGCTCCAGGCCGCCGACTACAACGTCGAGCGTGCCCAGCGCGGCATCGTCTATATCGACGAAATCGACAAGATCAGCCGCAAGTCCGACAATCCCTCGATCACGCGCGACGTGTCGGGTGAGGGCGTGCAGCAGGCACTGCTCAAGATCATGGAAGGCACGGTGGCTTCGGTCCCGCCGCAGGGCGGCCGCAAGCATCCGCAGCAGGAGTTCCTGCAGGTGGACACCACCAATATCCTGTTCATCTGCGGTGGTGCGTTCTCGGGCCTCGAAAAGATCATCTCGGCACGCGGACGGTCGACCTCGATCGGTTTCGCCGCCCAGGTGCTCGCGCCGGAAGACCGCCGCACCGGCGAAATCTTCCGTCACGTCGAGCCGGAGGATCTCCTGAAGTATGGCCTGATCCCGGAATTCGTCGGCCGTCTGCCCGTCGTGGCGACGCTGGAGGATCTGGACGAGGCTTCGCTCAAGAAGATCCTGGTCGAGCCGAAGAACGCGCTGGTGAAGCAGTACCAGCGGCTGTTCGAGATGGAGAACATCGAGCTGACCTTCGCCGACGAGGCGCTTGGCGCGGTGGCCCGCAGGGCGATCGAGCGCAAGACCGGTGCGCGCGGGCTGCGTTCGATCCTTGAGGCGATCCTGCTCGAGACCATGTTCGACCTGCCGGGCCTCGAAGGTGTGGAAGAAGTCGTGATTTCCCGCGAAGTTGTGGAAGGAACGGCGCGTCCGCTCTACATCTACGCCGATCGGTCCGATCGCGCCGTCGAGAACGCCAGCGCCTGATTTTACGGCGCTGGAACGCTCCAATCGTCTCCCCAGGTAAGGGCTGCGGAAAATATCTCCGCAGCCGGTGTTGTGTCGCTTGTTCGCGTGCGTAAGCGCCTGATGGCGCGCGTCTTTCAATGACTTGACACCCCCCGGGTCGATAGCCACCTAATGTCGGCGGCGAGCAAAAATTCTCTTCAAGATTCGCCTCAGTTCCGATCCGGCAGGCCGGTCCAACCTCAGAAGGACCGACCGGTTTTGCGGATCACCTCGGCACCTTGTGGCGGTTGCGCATGAGCATGGCGGGCTGCGTGCAAGGGGGCAAAGCAAAAGGAAAAGGCCATGACCAATCCAAAACCCAGGCCAACCATCGTTCATGGCGAAACGCACGCCTATCCCGTGCTGCCGCTGCGCGACATCGTCGTCTTCCCGCACATGATCGTTCCGCTCTTCGTCGGCCGCGAGAAGTCGATCCGCGCGCTCGAAGAGGTGATGAAGAACGACGCGCTGATCATGCTCGCGACGCAGAAGAACGCGTCCGACGATGATCCGGCACCCGATTCCATTTACGAGACCGGTACGCTTGCCAGCGTGCTCCAGCTCTTGAAGCTTCCCGACGGCACCGTGAAGGTGCTGGTCGAAGGGCTCGAGCGGGCGCGCGTGCAGAAGTACACCGATCGCGCCGACTATTACGAAGCGACCGCGATTGCGCTCGCCGACACCGATGCGAAGTCGGTCGAGGCCGAGGCCATGGCGCGCTCGGTCGTGTCCGACTTCGAGAGCTATGTAAAGCTCAACAAGAAAATCTCGGCCGAGGTCGTCGGCGTCGTGCAGGCGATCACCGATTTCGCCAAGCTCGCCGACACCGTCGCCTCGCATCTCGCCGTCAAGATCGCGGATCGCCAGGGCATCCTGGAGACGCTGTCGGTCACGCAGCGCCTGGAGAAGGTGCTGGGCCTGATGGAGAGCGAGATCTCGGTGCTCCAGGTCGAGAAGCGCATCCGCTCGCGCGTCAAGCGCCAGATGGAGAAGACCCAGCGCGAGTATTATCTCAACGAGCAGATGAAGGCGATCCAGAAGGAGCTCGGCGACGACGACGGTCGCGACGAGCTCGCCGATCTCGAAGAGAAGATCTCCAAGACCAAGCTCTCCAAGGAAGCGCGCGAGAAGGCGCAGCATGAATTGAAGAAGCTGCGCCAGATGTCGCCGATGTCCGCGGAAGCGACCGTCGTGCGCAACTATCTGGATTGGCTGCTGTCGATTCCGTGGAACAAGAAGTCCAAGGTGAAGAAGGATCTGGAAGCTGCGCAGGCGGTTCTGGATGCCGATCACTACGGGCTGGAGAAGGTCAAGGACCGCATCGTCGAGTATCTCGCCGTGCAGTCGCGTGCCAACAAGCTGACCGGCCCGATCCTGTGCCTCGTCGGCCCTCCTGGTGTCGGCAAGACCTCGCTCGGCAAGTCGATCGCGAAGGCGACGGGGCGCGAATTCGTGCGCGTGTCGCTCGGCGGCGTGCGCGACGAGGCCGAGATCCGCGGTCACCGCCGCACCTATATCGGTTCGATGCCCGGCAAGATCATCCAGTCGATGCGGAAGGCGAAGTCGTCCAATCCGCTGTTCCTGCTGGACGAGATCGACAAGATGGGCGCCGATTTCCGCGGCGATCCGTCCTCGGCTTTGCTCGAGGTCCTCGACCCCGAGCAGAACGCGACCTTCAACGACCACTATCTCGAGGTCGACTACGATCTCTCCAACGTGATGTTCATCACGACCGCGAATACGCTCAATATTCCCGGGCCGCTGATGGACCGCATGGAGATCATCCGGATCGCGGGCTACACCGAGAACGAGAAGGTCGAGATCGCGCGCAAGCACCTGATCCCGAACGCGGTGTCCAAGCACGGCCTGGACTCCAAGGAGTTCTCGATCGACGACGACGCGCTGCTGCTTCTGATCCGCCGCTACACCCGCGAAGCGGGCGTGCGCAATTTGGAGCGTGAGCTCTCCACACTCGCCCGCAAGGCGGTGAAGGAGCTGATGATCTCCAAGAAGAAGTCGGTCAAGGTCACCGAGAAGACTCTGGAAGAGCTGCTCGGCGTGCCGAAGTACCGCTACGGCGAGATCGAGAGCGAGCCGCAGGTCGGCATCGTCACCGGCCTTGCCTGGACCGATGTCGGCGGCGAGTTGCTGACGATCGAAGGCGTCATGATGCCCGGCAAGGGCAAGATGACGGTCACGGGCAATCTGCGTGACGTCATGAAGGAATCGATCTCGGCGGCGGCGTCCTACGTCCGCTCGCGCGCGATCGTCTACGGCATCGAGCCGCCGCTGTTCGACCGGCGCGACATCCACGTGCACGTGCCGGAAGGCGCGACGCCGAAGGACGGTCCGTCGGCGGGCGTGGCGATGGCCACCGCGATCATCTCGGTCATGACCGGCATCCCGGTCCGCCACGATGTCGCGATGACCGGCGAAATTACGTTGCGCGGCCGCGTGCTGCCGATCGGCGGCCTGAAGGAGAAGCTGCTGGCTGCTGCCCGCGGCGGCATCAAGACGGTGCTGATCCCCGAGGACAACGCCAAGGATCTCACGGAGATTTCCGATGCGATCAAGGGCGGCATGGAGATCATCCCGGTCTCGCGCCTCGACGACGTCGTTGCCAAGGCGCTGGTCAAGAAGCCGGTGCCGATCGTCTGGGAAGAGGACACCAAGGTGACGGTGAAGCCGGACGGCGACGAAGCCGCCGGTGGCCTGACCGCTCACTGAGATCGCAGCTCGAAAAGATGATAAAACGGCGCCTTCGGGCGCCGTTTTTGCTGTGGGGCAGCGGATGACAATGCACATCGACGGGCAATGCCATTGCGGCCAGATTACCTTTGAAGCCGAGATCGACCCCGAGACGGTGTCGGTCTGCCACTGCCGGGACTGCCAGACCCTAACGGGATCGCCGTTCCGGGTGACGGCGATCTGCACCAAGTCCGACGTCAAGCTGACGGCCGGTACGCCCAGGATCTACGGCAAGCGCGGCGACAACGGCCGGATGCGCTTCCAGCACTTCTGTGCCGACTGCGGTTCCCCGCTATTCACGAGCGGCGAGGGCGACCAGGAGGACGATTGGGGCATCCGCTGGGGCAGCATCCGCCAGCGCGACAAATTGCGGCCCGTCAGGCAGATCTGGTGTCAGTCGGCGGCAGTGTGGATCGACGCGGTGCCACTGCTGCCGGGCCGGCCGGGAGATTGAGGCCGAGGAAGTGCAGTTCCGCGCTTGCCCGTTCGGGCTCGGTGGGGATAAAGAAGCGGCGAGGGGCGGTTAGCTCAGCTGGTTAGAGCATCTCGTTTACACCGAGAGGGTCGGGAGTTCGAATCTCTCACCGCCCACCAGCCTTTGCTCGCGTCGCGAGCTTCGGCTCGGCGAGCCAGCCTCACACTTTATTGGCACGAAGCGAACGAAGGCTGCCGCGCCGAAGCCAATAGGCGCAGGCGGGCGATACCGAGCCACAGAGGCCCCAATGGAACACCCTAGCGGACACGAGCAGAACGCCGACCAGATCGCTTACTGGAACGGCCCCAGCGGACAACGCTGGGCCGATCGCCATGCGGCGCAGGAGAGCCTGCTCGGGCCCATTGCCGACGTGCTGATCGCCCGCGCCAGGCCGACGCCGGGCGAGCGCGTCCTCGACGTCGGCTGCGGCTCCGGCGCGACCACGTTCGCCTTCGCGAAGGCTGTCGCGCCTGATGGCTTCGCGCTCGGGCTCGACGTCTCCGAGCCGATGCTGTCGCAGGCGCGAGCGTTTGCGCCAAAAGGCCTGCCGCTCGATTTCGTGCTGGCGGATGCGACGGTCTATCCATTCGAGCCGGCAAGCTTCGACCTGCTGGCCTCGCGGTTTGGCGTGATGTTCTTCGCCGATCCGATTGCGTCCTTCACCAATCTCCGTCGTGCTCTGAAGCCGTCGGGACGGCTGGCGTTCGCCTGTTGGCGCGAGCCGAAGGAAAATCCCTGGATGATGGCGCCGTTGATGGCGGTCTACAAACACGTTCCCAAGATGCCGCCGGTCGGGCCGGAAGAGCCGGGCCCGTTCGCCTTCGCCTCGGAAGAGCGCGTGACGCGCATCCTGAAAGGCGCGGGCTTCGTCGACGTGGCGATGGAGCCGCACAATCTCGCGATGGATGTTGCGATCGGCGGCGGGCTCGATGCCGCGGTCGAGGGCTCGCTCCAGATCGGTCCCGCCAGCCGCGCGCTGCAGGGCCATCCTCCGGAGATGTATGCCGCGGCAAAAGCCTCGATCCGCGAAATGCTCGCGCCGTTCCTCAAGGGGCAGAGCGTGGCGTTGCAGGGCGCGATCTGGATCGTCACGGCGAAGGCGGCGTAGGCGCCGCTCTGTCCCCGTCATTGCGAGGAGCTCTTGCGACGAAGCAATCCAGACTGTGTCCGCGGAGGCAGTCTGGATTGCTTCGCTGCGCCCGCAATGACGAGTCGCGACTGGCGAATGCTACACCACATCATCGGGCGCCAAGGCGCAGCCATTGTCCGGGTGCGTCTCGACCTGAAGGGTGGTGTGGCCGATGCGGTGGGAGCTCTTCAGCATCTGCGCGGTCTCCATCAGGAATGCATCGCCGGCGGCGCCGGTGGGCATGACGAGATGGCAGGTCAGCGCTGTCTCGGTGGTCGAGATCGGCCAGACGTGGAGATCGTGGATCGCAGTTACACCGGGCCTCCCCAGCAGAAGGATCTTGATCGCGGCAATGTCGGTGCCCCTGGGCGCTGCCGCCATCGACATGTCGATGGAGCCGCGGAGCAGGCTGGTGGTGCTCCAGAGGATGGTGACGCAGATGACGAGGCTGGTGACGGGATCGAGCCAGAGCCAGCCGGTCCAGATGATCAGCGCCGCCGAGATGACGACGCCGAGCGAGACCGCGGCATCGGCCGCCATGTGCAGATAGGCGCCTTCGATATTGATGTCGTCCTTGCGTCCGCGCGCGAACAGCATGGCGGTAAAACCGTTGATGAGGATGCCGATGCCGGCGACCACCATCACGGTGATCCCGGCGACCGGCTCCGGTTCGCGCAGGCGCAAAAACGCTTCCCAGCCGATCGCGCCGGTTGCGACCAGCAGGAACACCGCGTTCGCCAGCGCCGCCAGGATGGTGGAGGCGCGCAGGCCATAGGTGAAGCGGCCGCTGGGCGCGCGCCGCGCCGCAATCGACGCGCACCAGGCCACGACCAGGCCGAGCACGTCGGAAAGATTATGGCCGGCGTCGGCGAGCAGGGCCGTAGAGTTGCCGATGTAGCCGTACACGGCCTCGGCCACGACCAGCGCGGTGTTGAGCGAAATGCCGATCGCGAACGCCTTGCCGAAACTGGCGGGTGCGTGGACGTGCGCATGGCCAGCACCATGATCGTGACCATGATCGGCACTGTGATCATGGTGATGATGACCGTGATGGTCGTGGTTGCCCACCTCTACCGCTCCCCGGAAGCTGCCAGATCAGGCGCCATTGTAGGCCTTTCGGCGCCCCCGTCACGGCGGAACAGCACGTAGAGCGCCGGCAGCACCAGCAGCGTCAGCACGGTCGAGGAGATGATGCCGCCGATCACCACGGTCGCGAGCGGCCGCTGCACCTCGGCACCGGCGCCGGTCGCAAGGGCCATCGGCACGAAGCCGAGGGACGCCACCAGCGCCGTCATCAACACCGGACGCAGGCGTGTCAGCGCGCCCTCGCGCACCGCGTCAACAACGGGGTGCCCCTCGCTGCGCAGCCGCTCGATGAAGGCGATGATCACGAGCCCGTTGAGCACGGCCACGCCCGACAGCGCGATGAAACCGACGCCAGCGCTGATGGATAGGGGAATGCCGCGCAGCAGCAGCGCCATGACGCCGCCGGTCAGCGCCAGCGGCACGCCGGAGAAAACGAGCGCCGCATCCGCCGCCGATCCCATGCCCATGAACAGCAGCAGGAACACGAGCAGCAGCGCCACCGGCACCACCAGCGTAAGCCGCTTGGTGGCGGAGACCAATTGCTCGAACTGTCCGCCCCAGCCGATCCAGTAGCCCGGCGGCAGTTTGACCTTCTCCGCGACAGCCGCCTCGGCCTCGGTGACGAAGGAGCCGAGGTCGCGCGCGCGGACATTGGCGGTGACGACGATGCGCCGCTTGCCGTTCTCGCGGCTGATCTGGTTCGGGCCGGGCGTCGCATCGACGGTTGCGACCGACGACAGCGGCACATAGCGCATCTGGGCGAGGGGGGAGCCGGGCAGTGCCGTCCGGATCGGCGCACCGATTGTTGCTTCCTCACCGGGCGGCAGAGGGATCGGGATCGCCCTGATGGCTTCGAGATTGCCGCGCAGATGTTCCGGCAGGCGCACGACGATGTCGAAGCGGCGGTCGCCCTCGAACAGCTTGCCGGCGGACTTGCCGCCGACCGCGATCTCGACGATGCCCTGCACCTCGCTGATGCTGAGCCCGTACCGGGCGAGTGCCTGGCGGTCGAGACGAACCGTGAGGATCGGCAGGCCCGAGACCTGCTCGATCTTGACGTCGCTGGCGCCGCGGATGCCGCGGATCGCAGCCTCCACCTGTTTTGCCGCGCCTTGCAGGATGTCGAGATCGTCGCCGAAGATCTTGACGCCGACGTCGCTGCGCACGCCGGAGATCAGCTCGTTGACACGGAATTGGATCGGCTGGGAGATTTCATAGGCGCTGCCGGGGATGTCGTCGGCGGCACGGTCGATGGCCTCGATCACCTCGGCTTTGGGCCTGCCGGGGTCGGGCCATTCGGCGCGCGGCTTCAGCATGATGTAGCCGTCGGTCTGTGCCGGCGACATCGGGTCGGTCGCGATCTCCGCGGTGCCGATGCGGGTGAAGAACTCCTTCACCTCCGGAATCTGCTTGATGCGTTTTTCCAGCGCCTTTTGCAGGTCCAGCGACTGGGTCAGGCTGGTGCCGGGAATCCGGATCGAGGCCAGCGCAACGTCGCCTTCGTCCAGGCTCGGAATGAACTCACCGCCCATGCGCGCGGCGGCAACGCAGCTTGCGACCACGATGATGGCGGCTATGATTGCGACGCCGAGGCGATGGTCGATCGCCAGCCGGAGCAGGGGGAGATAGGCGCGCTTCGCCAGCCGCATGAACAGGTTTTCGTGTTCCGACACCTTGCCGGTGACGAAGATGGCGACCGCGGCCGGCACGAAGGTGATGGAGAACAGCACCGCGGCGGCCAGTGCCATCAGCACCGTCAGCGCCATCGGCGTGAACATCTTGCCTTCGACGCCGGTCAGCGTCAGCACCGGCAGGTAGACCACCGCGATGATCAGCGTTCCGAACAGGCTCGGCTTGATCACCTCGCTCGACCCGCGCCGGATCGCGCACAGCCGTTCGGAGATCGTGAGCAGGCCGCCTTTCTCGCGCTGGGCCTCGGCCAGCATGCGCAGGCAGTTCTCGACGATGATCACGGCGCCGTCGACGATGATGCCGAAATCGATTGCGCCCAGGCTCATCAGGTTCGCACTGACCCTGGTCTCGACCATGCCGGTGACCGTCATGGCCATGGACAGCGGAATGACGCAGGCCACTACCAGCGCTGCGCGGATGTTGCCGAGGATCAGGAACAGCACGGCCACGACCAGGGCCGCGCCTTCCACCAAATTGTTCTCGACGGTGCGGATGGTGGCTTCGACCAGATCAGTGCGGTCGTAGACGGTCCGCGTCACGACGCCGTCGGGCAGCGATTTGGCGATCTCCTCGAGCCGGGCCGCGACACGGCGCGCCACGGTGCGGCTGTTTTCGCCGATCAACAGCATGGCGGTGCCGAGCACGGTTTCCTCGCCATCGCGCGTTGCGGCCCCCGTGCGCAAATCGCGGCCTTCGGTGACGGTCGCGATGTCCCTGATCCTGACGGGATTGCCGCCGCGCGAGCCGATGACGATGTCCCTGATTTCGCCGACATTGCCGACCTGGCCCGGCGAGCGAACCAGATA
Source organism: Bradyrhizobium sp. JR4.3 (assembly GCF_040547695.1). NCBI lineage: Bacteria > Pseudomonadati > Pseudomonadota > Alphaproteobacteria > Hyphomicrobiales > Nitrobacteraceae > Bradyrhizobium > Bradyrhizobium sp. JR4.3. The sequence goes on from NZ_JBEPQF010000009.1 coordinate 135,776, forward strand.
CTGCTCGCCATTACGCTCGATATAGCCGGCGCCGACATTGGCATTGTTGGCGGCGAGCGCCGTCATGACGTCGCGAAAGCCGAGCCGGTAGGCCATCAGCTTGCCGGGATCGGGGAGCACGTGGAATTGCCGCTCGAAGCCGCCGATGGTGTTGACCTCGATCACCCCCGGCACGTTGCGAAGCTGCGGCTTGATGATCCAGTCCTGCACGGTGCGCAAATCGGTCAGCGAATAGTCGTGACCGCCTTGCGTCTTCGCGCCCGCCTTGGCCTCGACGGTGTACATGAAGATTTCGCCGAGCCCGGTCGAGACCGGTCCCATCGCGACCTCGACGCCGGCCGGAAGCTGGTCCTTTACCTGCTGGATCCGTTCGCCGACGAGCTGGCGGGCAAAATAGATGTCGGTGCCGTCCTTGAAGACGACCGTCACCTGGCTCAGGCCATAGCGCGACAGCGAGCGGGTGTAGTCGAGTTTCGGCAGCCCACCCATCGCGGTCTCGACGGGGAAGGTGATGCGCTGCTCGGTTTCCAGGGGCGAATAGCCGGGCGCACGGGTGTTGATCTGGACCTGGACGTTGGTGATGTCAGGAACGGCGTCGATCGGCAGGCGCTGGAAATTCCAGGCGCCGAAAGCGACGACGCCGAGTGCGAGCAAGAGGACCAGCCAGCGCTGCTGCAGCGAGACCGCGATGAGGCGCTCAATCATGCTCGGCCTCGCCCTTGCCCATCTCCGCCTTCACGACGAAGCTGTTTTCCGCGACGTAATGCTCGCCGGCCGATAGTCCGGCCCTGATCTCGACATGGCGGGAATCGGAATCGCCAAGCTCCACGGGGCGCGCCTCGATCTTGTCGCCGTCCTCGCGGACGAAAACGATGGTCCTGTTCTCCAGCGTCTGGATCGCGCTTTTGCGCACGGCGACCGCGACGTCGCGCGCGGCGAGGATCAGCCGTGCAGTGACGAACAGGCCGGGACGCAAGCGCCCGTCGGGATTTGGCAGCACCACGCGCGCCAGCGCGGTCTGGGTCTCGCTCGAGCCGATCGGGGCCATGTAGGAGATGGTGCCCTTGATCTCGCCGCGGCCGTCGTCGGGATCGATCAGCACCTCGTCGTTGAGGCGAACGCGCCGCAGATCCTGCCGGTAGATCGACAGGTCGACCCAGATGGTCGAGAGATCGGCGACGACGAAAGCCGGCTTCTGCTCGGAGGCGTATTCGCCGAGCGAGATCTGCCGCTCGATGATGGTGCCGGCAAGCGGCGCCTTGAGCTCGTAGACGGTGAGGCTCTGGTTGCTCTCGATCGCGGCGAGCAGATCGTCCTTGCCGACCTTGTCGCCGATGCGCTTCTGGATCGATTTGGCGACGCCGGGAAAGCGCGGCGTCACCTGCACCACGGCTTCCTGGTTGGCGCGCAGGATGCCGTTGAAGGCGAGCGTGTCGGTCAGCGTGACGCTCGCGGCTTCCGCCAACGTTACGCCGGCGGCTGCGAGCTTGATGTCGGAGATGCGGATCCGGTCGGCGCCGTGCTCGTCCTGCTCGACATGGTCGTTCGGCTTCTCCGGCTTCTTGTCCGTGGCGTGTTCGGCATGCTCGACCCTGGCCGGGCCGAGCAGGGAATAGCCGTAAGCGCCAAGTGCGGTGCCAAGCGCGGCGGCAACGAATGCGACGAGGATGGTGGAGGACGTCTTCATCGTGCGCTCTCCCGCGCCAGCGTGAAGGGGTTGCCGACGAGGCCTTCGATGGTCGCCACCCCCGCGTGGAAATTCTGCAGCGCCTCCTGCTCGCGCAGCCGCGCCTGGGTGACGCTGGCCTGGGCGTCGAGCACTTCGAGCAGACTGAAACGGCCCTGGCCGTAGCCTTGAGCAATGGCGTCAGACGCTTCGGTGGCCTTGGGAATGGCGCTCTCGCGCAGCACCGCAAGCTCGCGCAGCGAGCCCTGGAGCGAGTCGTAGGCGCGGCCGGCGACCACGATCAGCGTGTTGCGGTTGGCCTCGCGCTCGGCCTTGGTCTTGGCAAGGCTCTCCTGCGCCGAGAGGATATTGCCCTGGTTCTGGTCGAACACGGGGATCGGCACCGAGACGGTGAGGCGCGCCGCGTCGTCATTGGTCTCGTTGAAATGGCGCCAGCCGGCGGCGATCCGCACGTCGGGATAGGGCCGCAGCCGCGCCAGCAACAGCTCGGCATTGCGCTGGGCATAGATCGCGGTCCAGCGCACCAACTGCGGATTGGCATCGATCGCGGCGACGACCGACTGGAATGTCGGCGGCCGTCCCATGGTGTCGAGCCGTCCGGAGACCTCGCCGAATTTCGGAGCCGCGTCGCCCATCAGGACTGCAAGCTCGCGCCGGGCGCTGGCCAGCGTCGCCTTGAAGCGCTCGCGATCGGCCTTCACCAAGGCGGATGCCACTTCCGCACGGCCGGTCTCGGCCGGCGAAGAGGCACCGGCCTCGACGCGGCGGCGCAAAAGCGGCGTCAGCCGGTCAATGGCGGTGATCTGCTCGTCGAGGATCTGGATGCGCCGCTGTGCGCCGAGCACGCTAAGGAAGGCAATCGCGGTCTCCGACAGCACCTCCAGCCTGACGGCCTTGCGCTGGATCGCGGCGACCTCGATGCCGGCGACACCCGCCGCAATCCGCGCGTCGCGCTTGCCGAACAGCTCGAAGGCTTGGCTGATCTGCAGCGTGGTCTCGGCCGATCGCGTGCCGCGATAGATGCCGGACCCGAACGAATTGTCCTGTTCATAGGTCAGCTCCGGATTGAGAAGCGCACCTGCCTGGATGCGCTGGCCCGTGGCGATGCCGACATCGCGCTCCGCCGCAGTCAGCCGCGGGCTCGTGGCCAGCGCGCGCGAGAGCGCGCTCCGCATCGTCAGAGTCTGGGCGTGAGACGGCGCAAGCGCCAATCCGGCAATCAGACACGCTGCCGCGCACGCCAGGCGCGCGGCCATTCCCCTGCAAAACATGAAACCGACCTGTAAATGATGACCGAATGGGCGCGCGCGGCGCCCGACCAATCCGTTCAGGCCATATGTTTGGGAGGCGGGGAGTCGGTGTCGGGAACAATTCCGGCGAGCCGGGGTGCGCGTTGTGGGCGCGATACGGACACGAGCCCGATCGATGCGGCCGGTGGCGCCGGCTGCGCCACCGTCACCGAGAAGCAGCCATGGCAATGATGTCCGCCGATGGCCTTGTGGTCGTTGTGATCTGCGGAGCCGTCAAGGACCGCGCTGATCTCCGAGCCGCCACCGGGCGTGGTGACGTCGATGTCATGCAGGCCATGCAGCGCTCCCGCGAGCAGGTAGACAACCGCGATCAGCACAGACAGCAGCCCGCGCCAGTTGCGCGGCCGGCATGATCCTGAGGGCTGGCGGTTCGCGAGCACGATTTCACTCTGGTTGCGGTCTGCGTCCGGCCTAGCATGGGGGCGGGAACAGTGTCGACCCGCAACATTGTTGCGTCCCTGGAACAATTGCCGCAGCGGTCGCGAAGACGGCAGCTCTTCATCATTGGCGCGTGATCAGGCTGAGCTGAGCATCGGCTGCCGCTCCGCGTGCTGCTTCCGGCACATCGCTGGTGTCGCCGTCTTCGACGGTGACGACGGCGTGACAGCCCGCTTCCATGGCCCGTTCCAGCCATTTGATGGCTTCGTCGATCCACTGGTCGTGGTGCTCGGGATCGGCGATTGCCTTTTCCCGGAATGCATCTGCCTGATGAAGGCACGCGGTTCTGCGATCCACGCGGCTCTCCCAATCCAGAGGTTCCGCCCCGATCGCATCCTTGATGATCGGAGAGCCGGCGTCGTTAACATAGGACAGGAACCGCCGCCCAAAAACAAAGCCCCAGCCGGGACCGACCGGCTGGGGCTTTCGTGCTCACAAACTTCATCCTTGGGACTTGGACAGATAATCCGCATCGCGCCGGTTCGTTCCCGCAGGCTCGGTCCAATTTGGAACGTTCCTTATTCGTTGTGATTAGCGACGAGGAGACATTGAGGAGGACGGACCATGGACGGATTGATTTATCTCATCGGCTTGATCGTCGTGATCATGGCGATCCTGTCGTTCTTCGGCCTGCGTTGAGAGGGCGGTGATGACGATGGAAACTCTCATACGGGAAGACATCATGGAAGGCGGCGGCGTCGCTGCCGATGACCGGCGCACCATCCAGTGGAGCTCGGTCATCGCAGGCGCTTTGGCTGCCGGCGCTATGTCGTTCATCCTGGTCGGCTTTGGAGTCGCAGTCGGGCTAGGCGTCAGTTCAGCCTCGCCGACATGGCGCGATGCTTCGGCGGCGCTTGCGCTGCTGTCCGGCTTCTATTTGATCATCCAGGCGATTATCAGCTTCGGCTTTGGCGGCTATGTCGCCGGCCGTACAGCGCGACCAGCGCCGGCGATTGCGACGATCGAAGACGATGGCGAACGACGGGATGGCGTGCATGGGCTGATGTCCTGGGCGCTTGCCGTGCTGCTTGGTGCCGCTCTGCTCGCGATGCTCGGCGCAGCAGCGATTGACCGCTCGCCGATGCGCAGTTCGGCCAGCAATACCTCCGCCGCCGAGCCCTTGTTGAGTTACGAGCTGGATAAGCTGTTTCGCGTAGCGCGGCGGCCCCCCAACACCGACCTCAGGGAACCTCGTGCCGAAGCAGGACGCATCCTGATGACGTCATCGAGCCACAGCGGCGTCAGCACCGATGATCGGGCCTACCTCGTGCAGCAGGTGGCCGCGCTGACGGGACTCGCGGCACCCGACTCGGAACGACGGGTCGACGCCGTGATCGCGGATTCAAGAACGGCGATCAATCGGGCGCGGCGTAACTCCATCATCGTCGCCTTCTCCGTTGCGGCAGCAACCCTGATCGGCGCGGCGGTGGCCTGGGCTGCGGCGGTTGCCGGCGGTCGCCATCGCGACGGCGAACCGCTGCCGAAGTGGATGGCAAGCTCGAACCGCTTCCATCGCAATCCGCGCGCGATGCCGGTGCCGTAACGTTCAGAACATGGCCGGGAGCGATCCCGGCCATGGTGTGCTTTGACCAGAGGCGCGACGAGAGGCGCTAGGCCTTCTCCTCCCAGATCATGGCGAGGTGGACGATCGTCTGAACCGCCTTCTCCATGTCCTGCCGGCTGACCCATTCGAGCCGCGAGTGGAATGCGTGCTCGCCGGCGAAGATGTTGGGGCAGGGCAGGCCCATGAAGGACAGGCGGGAGCCGTCGGTGCCGCCGCGGATCGCGGTGCGCATCGGGCGCAGGCCGGCGCGGCGGATCGCTTCGATGGCGTATTCGAGAATGTGCGGGTGGCGATCGATCACCTGCTTCATATTGCGGTACTGCTCCCGCACTTCGAATGTGTAGGTCGAGCGCGGAAAATCCTTCATCACGTCCTTGACGATGTTCTCGAGCAGGATCTCCTTCTCCTTCAGCCCTTCCTCGGTGAAGTCGCGCACGATGAAGGAGAGCGTCGCCTGCTCCAGCGCACCCTCGATGCCGATCGGATGCAGAAAGCCCTGCTTGCCTGATGTCGTCTCGGGCGAGCAGCCTTCCCGGGGCAGGCGCTCGACGATGGCGGCGGCGATCTTGATGGCATGCTCCATCTTGCCCTTGGCGTAGCCGGGGTGGGCACTGACGCCGTTGATGGTGATGGTGGCACCGTCCGCCGAGAAGGTCTCGTCCTCGACGCTGCCCGCACTCTCGCCGTCCATGGTGTAGCCGAACTCGGCGCCCAGCTTCTTGATGTCGACATTGTCGACGCCGCGGCCGATCTCCTCGTCAGGCGTGAACAGGATCTTGATGGTGCCGTGCTTCACTTGCGGGTTGTTGATGAAGAAATGCGCGGCATCCATGATCTCGGCGACGCCGGCCTTGTTGTCGGCGCCGAGCAGCGTGGTGCCGTCGGTGGTGATGATGTCGTTGCCGATCTGGTTCTTCAGCGCCGGATGCTCGGCGAAGCGGATCACCTGGCTGGTGTCGCCTGGGAGGGTGATATCGCCGCCGCGATAGTTCTTCACCATTTGCGGTTTGACGTCCTTGCCGGTGACGTCGGGCGAGGTGTCCATGTGCGAGCAGAAGCAGATCACCGGCACCTTCTTGGGTGTGTTGCCCGGGATCGTTCCGTAGACGTAGCCGTAATCGTCGAGATGAGCGTCCTCGACGCCCATTTCCCTGAGCTCGGCGGCGAGCACACGGCCGAGATCCTTCTGTTTCTCCGTCGAGGGCGAGCTCGGGGATTCCGGATCGGACTGGGCGTCGATGGTGACGTAGCGCAGGAAGCGCTCGGTCACGGTGTGCGAAAAGGTGAGGGAGGACATTTCTGGTCAAACCGCCGAGTGAGGTGAGAGAGGCGGTATACCAGAAAACTGGGCCGCGTTGCGGCCGGAGCACGCCGATCAGGCTTAACGAAACGTGAGTGGTCAGATCGCCTCTTTCAGCTCCTTGACCGGGCGGAAGGCGACCTTTTTGCTGGCCTTGATGTGGATGGGCTCGCCCGTGGCGGGATTGCGACCGGTGCGGGCGGCGCGCTTGCGGACCTGGAGGATGCCGAGCCCGACGATGCGGACGCGGTCGCCCTTCTTCAGATGCTTGGTGATCAGGTCGACCATATCGGTCAGAACGGCCTCGGCGCGCTTCTTCGACAGGTCCTGGCTCTCCGCAATGTCGGCGGCGAGGTGCTTGAGCGTGATGGTGGCGGGCGCGGCTGCCTTCTTCGCCGAATCCTTCTTGGCCGAGTCTTTCTTAGCCATGTCTGGCCTCCTCGATTCCTGCCGGTGGTCGGGATGACGGCCCCCAAACCCCGCAAGTTCCCGGAGGGGTAGACGATTCGGGGCTGGACTGACACGTCAGGCCCGCGGGCGAGGGTCACGTTCGTGCGCGCTCTCAGCGGAAAACCGATCGTTCCGGCTGTGGATGCAACATCCTTGACTTCAACAGGTCCGGCCTTTAAGTCCCCCCTCGTTCCGCAGACATTTGCGTGTCACGCGGGAGTAGCTCAGTTGGTTAGAGCGCCGGCCTGTCACGCCGGAGGTCGCGGGTTCGAGCCCCGTCTCTCGCGCCATTTTTGGCAATCCTTTCATCCCCTTATCTTCAAATCCTGATCTCGCTTCGATCCCGGGTCACGCGCGACCCGACGCCTGCACGCTTTTTGGTCTTCGACCTCCGCAAAAATTCCTCGCCCGCGCGACGGCCGTCAGGCGCCGGATTGATCGCGCCGTCGATCGCATGGTACCGCTCAATCCGGGATTGTTCGGATCGATTTGATGCAGGCAGCCGATTTCAGCGCGACGTTGCAGAATTTGTTCGCGAAGGGCGTGCGCTACGGGACCGTCATCGATCTGGGCTGCGCCGATGGGCACTTCGTGCTCAACCATCAGTCGTGCCTCGGCGGTGCGGTGCCACTGAACGTCGATGCTAACAGGATCTACGAGGACTCCCTCAAGGCGATCAAGGAGGTGCTTGGCGGGCACTATCGCATTTGCGCCATCACCGACCACGAGGGCGAGATCGAGATCACGGAATCCGTGCATCCCTACTGGTCATCGCTGCGCCCCGCCGGCGACGTCTACTGGTCGCGGGTCAACGACCTCTCCACCAGCAAGGTGAAAGTGCCGGCGACGACGCTTGATGCGCTGGTCGAGGAGCTGTCGCTCAAGCCGCCGTTCCTGCTCAAGCTCGATGTGCAGGGCGCGGAACAGGCCGCACTGAAGGGCGCGCGGTACGTGCTCGAGAATTGCAGCGTGGTCGTCTGCGAGACTGACGTTGACGACTTCCAGGACATCAACGCGATGCTGCTGGACGCAGGTTTCTTCCTCTACGATTTGACGACGCTGCAGCGCCTGCGCGACGGAACGCTCGGCTGGTTCTACCCGGTCTATGTCAGCGGCAAGCTCGCCCATCTGAAGCCGCAGGCGTTCTGGGACGCCGGCGACAATGCTGCCGTGATCGGCGTGCAGGAGACGCGCCGCAAGATGATCCTGGAGCAGAACAGGAAGGCCCTCAACCGGCTGCGTTATGGGCAGAGCGGTGTCGGCCGCAATGATCCCTGTCCCTGTGGTTCAGGCGAGAAATTCAAGCACTGCTGCGGCAGCTATTGACCCGATCCATATCGGAGCATCACCCCATCGCCTGAATCAAAAAGGCCGCCCGAAGGCGGCCGTTCGGTATCAAACCGGACCTTTTTGGTCCTCAGCGGATCTCCGACGTCCCGGCGCTGGTGACCACGACCGGCTTGCCGGCCTTGATCACGTGGGCGGACTGGGCGGTCTGGCTGTAATCGGCATTGGTGCGGGCTGCGATTCCGAAGGCGGCCACCGTGATGCCGGCCACCAGCGCCACCACCACGATCTTCAGGTGGGTCGCACGATCAGCAGAGTGAATTGAGTGGTTCATCTGAGCCTCCCGACGGGCTTTGCCGCCGTCTATGGCTCTTCTTGTAAGGACCGTCTGTTTCCGGATGGTTTCGCGGGTTCCGCAAAATGGTTTCATGAGTACGGCCGGTTGGTTTCGCCGGGCTTGCGGCCTGCACCGGCCTCAGACGGCCGCCCGGCCGATATCGTCCCGGATCGCGCGCGCCGCCCAGACGAACAGGAGCGCCCCCAGCGTGGTCGTGACCGCCGCCGAGAGCAGGGAATAGCGCACGGCCTCGGCGCCGTAAGCGCCCTTCAGGGCATCATTGACCACGCCTACCGCGAGCGGCCCGACGCCCTGGCCGAAGCAGGTGGCGGTGAGCGCGATCAGGGCGGAGGCCAGCGCCCGCATGCTCGGCTTGGCCACCGTCTGCGCGATCGCGAAGATCGGCCCGAGATGGAAGCCGACCAGGAACGAGGTCAGCGCCAGCATGGCCACCATCGTCGCAAAGTCCTGCGTCAGCATGCACAGCGCAAACGCCGGGCCAGCAAGGCCCGAGGTGATGGCGGGCGCCCACAGCTTCCAGCGGTCGTCGCGGCGGCTGATTTGCGCCACCACGAAGCCGCCAAGCAGGGTTCCGGCCATGCCGGCGAGCCCCTTGAAAGTGCCGGCATAGGTGCCGATCTCGGCGCTCGACAGATGGTGCACGCGCGCGAGGAACGGCGGTATCCACGCCGCGGTCGCATAGTTCGTGTAAGTGGTGAGACAGAAGCCGATCAGCACGATGATGAAGCTCTGCTGCGAGGCCAGGAAGCGCAGCGTCGGCCCGAGCGGCTCAGGCACGAAATTCTCCTGCATGGCGCCGCGCTTCGGCTCGGAGATCGTCAGCCAAAGGATCAAGGCGAGCAGGATGCCGGGCAGGCCCGCGACGTAGAACGCCATCCGCCAGCCATAGTGCTGGTTGACGTAGCCACCGACGAAATAGCCGAGGAAGACGCCGAGATAGGTGCCGACGGCGTAGATGCCGAGCGCGCGCGGACGCTCGTTCTTGGCGAAAAGATCGGCGACGATCGATTGCGAGGCGGGGGAGCCAGCGGATTCGCCGATGCCGACGCCGATCCTCGCCAGCGCCAGCGAAGTGACGCTCGAAGCGGCGCCGCACAACGCCGTCATCGCACTCCAGAACGCGAACGCAGCGGCGACGATGTTGCGCCGGTTGAGCCGGTCGGCGACGCGCGCGATGGGAATGCCGAGCAGGGAATAGAACAGGGCGAAGCCGAAGCCCGCGAGCAGGCCCATCATGGTGTCGCTGAGCTGGAATTCCTTCTTGATGGGCTCGATCAGGACGTTGAAGATCGTGCGGTCGAGGAAGTTCAGCGCGTAAATGATGGTGAGCAGGCCGAGCACGTAATAGCGCCGTGCCGAGGGTTTTGCCGCGGCGGCCGTTTGCACCGACATTTGTGACGTCACATCGACCATCGCTTCCCCCAATTAGTCTTTGTTATCGTTGTCGGTCCAGCCCTGATTGGCGCTGGCATGTCAGCCTTCGCGGATGTAATTCCCCGCTTCGAATTCGACCGGAGGCGCGTTCACATCGAATGAGATTCCGATCGGATTGCGGCCTGCTTCCATCGCTTCCAGCTGCTCGCTCAGCATGCGCCGGATCATGAGGATGCCGCGGTCGCTCTGGCCGAAATGCTCCTCGGAATGGATGGTCTGCGGTCCCTGGCCGACCTGGGCTTCGTAATCGCCCGGAAATTGCTGGTGCTCTTCCTCGGTCATGTCCCACCAGAATTTGCCGTTGAACTTCGAACGCATGCGGCCGATGTCGCCGGCGCTCTTGACGCGACCGGCGACGTAGATGCGGAACGAGGTGTCATCGATCGGCAGCGTCCAGCCGAGCGACTCGACGCGGGCGAACTGCGCCACGCGAGGGTTCGGCACGACGCGCAAGGTGGGGAGCGCCGCCTCGGTGACGCGGTAAAACACACGGCCGTCATCCTGCTTGCGGATCGAGCGTACGGCGATGCCGCGCGGCGTTTTGTCGAACGTCACCTCCGGCATCGACGCCATCATGTTGGTGAATTGCGGACCCGAGAACGAGCCGTGCAGCACCGGCACGTGGTAGGGATCGACCACATTCTCGAAATGCTGGAGCCAGTTGCAGGGGATGATCGCGGGACCGCCGCCGCCGATCGAGGAATCGTCGGCCTCGACGAACTCGCCGTCGTCCATGGTCTCCAGGCATTGATAGGCCGGCAGCACCGGGCGTTTCTCGGCCGGGCCCATATAGGCGAAGATCAGCCCGTAGCGTTCCTCGACCGGATACCAGGGCTGGCGCACCTTGTCCTTGAACTGGCCGCCGTCGGGCTCGCAGGGCTGCTCCAGGCAATGACCCTCGGTGTCGAACTTCCAGCCGTGATAGCAGCAGCGGATGCCGTCCTCCTCGACCTTGCCATAATAGAGCGTGGTGCCGCGGTGGCAGCAGCGAGCGTGCAGCAAACCGGCGCGGCCGTGCTTGTCGCGGAACAGCACCAGATCCTCGCCGAGCGCGCGAACCTTCTTCGGCGTGTCGGTGGCGTCGCTGATCAGCCCGACCGGATGCCAGTAGCGGCGGAGCAGTTCGCCCATCGGCGTGCCGCGCACGACCGAGGTGAGCTCGGTGCGGGTGTGCGCCGGCTTCATCGCATAGGCCGTGCCGAGATCGCGATCCCGCTGGGTGATGCTCATACCGGTCCTCCCGCAGTTGGCCGTACCGGCCGGGCCATTTTTGATGCCTTGTGCCAAGTGAAGATTAGATAGATGACAATGTCAACGATTTCTAAATGCCTCTTAGTCGCATTCGGATCAGGCTGGGGAGGTCGCGCTACCAAGACTTGGCACGCCGCGGCTTTCTTGGCAGAGGTGGACCATGAGCCAGACATCAAGCAGGGCCGGGCGCACATCGTCCGATGCGGACGAAAGTCAGTCGCCGGCGCCGATCACCGTCATGCTATCGTCGCGGCTGATGGTGCTGGCCAATCTGCTCAAGCGCGGTGCCATCCTGCGCTACAAGCGCCTCGCCGGATTGTCATCGGTCGAGTTCGGCCTGGTCGCCTCGCTCGGCCGGCGGCCGCCGATGAGCGTGGCGCGGCTTGCGGAAGCCGTCGGCCAGGACAAGGGGCAGATCAGCCGCGCGCTTGCGGAACTCGTGTCGCGCAAGCTGATCGCGAAATCGGCCAACCCGAAAGACAGCCGCGAGGTGCTGGTCTCGCTGACCGCAACGGGCCTTGCGGCACATGATGCGATCGTCGCCGGTGCGCAGGAGCGCAATCGGCGTTTGCGCGAACATCTGAGCGAAGCCGAGTTCGCGACCTTGCTGCAGCAGGTCGATCAGCTGACGGCGATCGCCGCCCAGATGCTCGAGAGCGAGAAGATTTCGCGCTGACGTTTCGGCGATCCGGGAACATGTTGGATCGCTTCCAAGACCCTTTCCAAGACTCTTTCTAAGACTCCTTCTAAGAGGCTTTCAATTAGGGAATTCGCGCGCGCTCCCCTAAGCGTCACCGCAAGCGCATGCCGTCATTGGCCGACAGCATGTGCAATCAAAACACGCAGTTTTGGGGTTGCGCGTGAACAGTCTTGGAATGCTGCGGTCGGCCGTATTGGCGACCGCATCCGCCTGGGTTTTGCTGCCGCAGGCATCGCTTGCACAATCTCCTGCGCAGAGTGGCGCGCAGAACATTCCGTCGGTGACCGTCACCGCGCCGGAAGCGCGCCGCCGGGCGGCGCCCTCCGTCCAGCGCCGCGCGCCGCGATCATCCGAGCAGACCGCCAGCCGGAGCAGGCCGCCGCCGCGCAATGTCGGTTTCGTCGAGACGCCACGCGGGCCGGTGCACGGCTACGTCGCCGGCCGCAGCTCGTCCGGCACCAAGACCAACACGCCGATCATGGAGACGCCGCAGGCGGTGTCGGTGATTGGCGCGGAGCAGATCCGCGACCAGAAGGCGAACAAGCTCGACGAGGTCCTGCGTTATACGGCCGGAGTCCGCGCCGGGACCTTTGGCGCGGACACGCGCAACGACTGGTGGCTGATCCGCGGCTTCAAGTCCGACGATGTCGGACTGTTCCTCGACGGCATGCAGCTGTTCTACACGTCCTATGCGAGCTGGAAGCTTCAGACGCCCAACATGGAGCGCGTCGAAGTGCTGCGCGGTCCGTCGGCCGTGCTCTATGGCGGATCGAGCCCGAGCGGCATCGTCAACGTCATCAGCAAGATGCCGCCCGCGGAGCCCGTCCGTTTCATCGAGACCGGCGTCAACAATTTCGGCAATGCCTATGTCGGCTTCGATGTCGGCGGTCCGGTCGCGACGAGCCCTGAGAACGGCAAGCTGTTCTACCGCGTCGTCGGCCAGGTCCAGAACGGCCCCACGCAAGTCAATTTCACGCCGGATAACAACTACTTCATCGCGCCGTCGGTGACCTGGAAGCCGGACGCCGACACGACGTTCACGGTGCTGGCTTCAGCTTCCCGGCAGGAAACCCGTGGCATCAACTTCCTACCCTATGAGGGCACGGTGACCAACGCTCGGTTTGGCAAGATCCCGACCAGCTTTTTCGCCGGGGATCCCAGCGTCGACAAGTTCACGCGCGAGCAGGAGATGCTCGGCTATCAGGTCGAGCGCAATCTCACCGACGATTTGACGTTCCGGCAAAATGCGCGCTTTGCCCATGTCGACGTGACCTATCGCGGCTACGTCGGCAACAATTGGGCCGACATCAACACGGCCAGTCTCGGTCGCTACAATTGGTACGCGAAGAACACCGCCAACCAGGCCAATCTCGACAACCAGCTGGAGTACCGCTTCAACACCGGCGCGGTGCGGCACACCATGCTGTTCGGGGTCGATTTGAAGGGCTACCAGATCGACGACTATCAGGCATTCAACTTCAGCACCGTTCCTTCGATCAACATCTTCAATCCCGCCTATGGATTTGACATTCCGTTGACGGGCGCACCGTTCCGCAACTTCCAGATCACGCAGAAGCAGGCCGGCACCTATCTTCAGGACCAGATGAAGCTCGGCAACTTCACGCTGGTGCTGAGCGGCCGCAACGATTGGGTCGAGACGACGCAGGCTGGCCGTGATACCGGCGCCACGCTCGCCAGCCGCGACGACAGCAAGTTCAGCGGGCGCGCCGGGCTGATCTACAATTTCGACAACGGCATCGCGCCCTATGTGTCTTACGCCACGAGCTACAATCCGATCATCGGCCTCAACGCGCAAAACCAGCTGTTCCTGCCGGAGACCGGCCAGCAGGCGGAAATCGGCGTGAAGGTTGCGCCGCGGGGATTTGACGGCTATTTCACCGTCTCGGTGTTCGACCTGAAGCGCCAGAACGTGGCAACCACTGATCCTGTCGTCACGACCTTGCAGAACCAGACCGGCGAGGTGACCTCGCGCGGCATCGAGCTCGAAGCGGTGGCGAACGCCACGCGCGAGCTGAAGCTGATCGGCTCGTTCACGGCTTACCATTTGTTCAACAGCAGGGATCTGGACCCGGCGTTGGTTGGCAAGACCCCGACCAACACGCCTGAGCTCCTGGTGTCCGGCTGGGCGGACTACACCTTCAAGGACGGGCCGCTGGCGGGCTTCGGCTTCGGCGGCGGCGTTCGCTATATCGGTTCGTCGTGGGCGGATACCGCCAATACCCTCGAGGTTCCCGCGGTCGTGCTCGGCGATCTCGCGCTCCACTATGAGTGGCAGAACTGGCGCACCGCGCTGAACGTGGTCAACTTGACCGACAAGATCTACGTCGCCAGCTGCGCGGCGGCGTCCTCCTGCTTCTACGGCGACCGCCGGCGCGTCACCGCCAGCGTTTCCTACAAATGGTGAGGACAGGCCAAATGGTGGGGAAAGGCGAAAGGCGATCGTGAGAGCCTGACCGGCTCGTCACCCGGCTTCCACCACGAGATCGATGAGCTCGCGGGCCATGCCCCCCGGCCCGAAGCTCATGCGAGCGCGGCGCGCGACGACCCAGCCACGTTGCCGCCGCGCTCGCCACCCATTTTTCGCTGCGGCGAAGCGGGCGCCTCCTGCCCGACGCATTCGCCAGACGAGCCCGGGTCCGATCGTGATGCATGGCTCCCGGGTCGCTCGCCCGATAATGGGCGCGCTTGGCCTCGTTGTAATCTGGACTTTGCAGCGTCGCGGCCTAGATAGAGTGAGCCTTCCCAACCACGGACGTCACGGCCCAGCGCGTGTGGACTGATCGGGGCGCCCTTGCTGGGGCGGTCGATCTGCTCCATACCAGCCGCGGGGTGATTCCGGGATTTCCACCGTTCTGAGGGCGACAAAGGGCCTAAAAAGAGCGTGTCTTGCGCCCATTGGTGCACTGCGCTAAGGCTCAGAACAATTCCAAACTGGACGAATCCGTGGCTGTCCCGAGGCTGCGGGAAAAAGGGCTCGTCAATGAGCGGCATTCTGCAGAACTATCTTCCACTCGTCGTCTTCATAGGGGTAGCGGGCCTCATTGGCCTGGTGCTGCTGATCGCGCCGTTCATCGTGGCGTTCCAGCAGCCTGACCCGGAAAAGCTGTCGGCGTATGAGTGCGGTTTCAACGCCTTCGACGACGCCCGCATGAAGTTCGACGTCCGCTTCTATCTCGTCGCCATCCTCTTCATCATCTTCGACCTCGAGGTGGCGTTCCTGTTTCCCTGGGCGGTGGCGTTCGGCAAGCTCGGCGCGACCGGCTTCTGGTCGATGGTGGTGTTCCTTGGCGTGCTGACGGTCGGGTTCGCCTATGAATGGAAGAAAGGCGCACTCGAGTGGGATTGAACCCTGTGTCGTCCGCCGGTCCGGTTCTCGCGCCGGCCCCCAAGGGCATCCTGGACCCGTCGACCGGCAAGCCGGTCGGGGCCAATGATCCGTTCTTCCTCGAGGTCAATTCGGAACTGTCCGACAAGGGCTTCTTCGTCGCCGCGACCGACGACCTCATCACCTGGGCGCGTACCGGCTCGCTGATGTGGATGACCTTCGGGCTCGCCTGCTGCGCGGTCGAGATGATGCAGGTGTCGATGCCGCGCTACGACGTCGAGCGCTTCGGCTTCGCGCCGCGCGCCTCGCCGCGTCAGTCGGACGTGATGATCGTCGCGGGGACCCTGACCAACAAGATGGCGCCTGCGCTGCGCAAGGTCTACGACCAGATGCCCGAGCCGCGTTACGTCATCTCGATGGGCTCCTGCGCCAATGGCGGCGGCTATTATCACTATTCCTACTCGGTCGTGCGCGGTTGCGACCGTATCGTGCCGATCGACATCTACGTGCCGGGCTGCCCGCCCACGGCGGAAGCGCTGCTCTACGGCGTGCTGCTGCTGCAGAAGAAGATCCGCCGCACCGGCACCATCGAACGCTAAGGTTTTACGTCATGGACGACGCCAAGCTCGACGCCCTGGGGCAGACGATCGTTAGCGCGCTTCCGGGCGCCGCCATCGGTCATTCGGTGGCCTTCAACCAGCTCACGGTGGATGTCGAGGTCAGCAAAATCGTGGAGGTGGTCAAGTACCTCCGTGACGACCCGAACTGCCGCTTCATCAACTTCACCGACATCACGGCGGCGGATTATCCGTCGCGCGAAAAGCGCTTCGACGTGATCTATCACTTCCTGTCACCGACCCTGAACGCGCGGGTCCGGCTCAAGGCCCAGGCCGACGAGACCACGCAGGTGCCGTCGCTGATCGAAGTGTTTCCCGGCGCCGACTGGTTCGAGCGCGAGGCCTACGACCTCTACGGCGTGATCTTCGTCGGTCATCCCGACATGCGCCGCCTCCTGACCGATTACGGCTTCGAGGGTCATCCGCTGCGCAAGGATTTCCCGACCACCGGCTTCCTCGAGGTCCGCTACGACGACCAGGAGAAACGGGTGGTGTACGAGCCGGTCAGGCTCAACCAGGAATTCCGCAAGTTCGACTTTTTGTCCCCGTGGGAGGGCGCCGACTATCCAGTCCTTCCGGGCGATGAAAAAGCAGGGCCGAAGGTCTGATCATGAACGAGCAACCCGAACAGCTTCGCAACTTTACGATCAACTTCGGACCGCAGCATCCAGCTGCGCACGGTGTTCTTCGTCTTGTGCTTGAATTGGATGGTGAGGTCGTCGCCCGCGTCGACCCGCATATCGGCCTGCTCCATCGCGGCACCGAAAAGCTGATCGAGCAGAAGACCTATCTGCAGGCGATCCCTTATTTCGATCGTCTCGACTACGTCGCGCCGATGAACCAGGAGCACGCCTTCTGCATGGCTGCAGAAAAGCTGCTGGGCATCGAGGTGCCGCGCCGCGCGCAGCTGATCCGCGTGCTCTATTGCGAGATCGGCCGCATCCTGTCGCACCTGCTCAACGTCACCACGCAGGCGATGGACGTCGGCGCGCTGACCCCGCCCCTGTGGGGCTTCGAAGAGCGCGAAAAGCTGATGGTGTTCTACGAGCGCGCCTCCGGCAGTCGCATGCACGCAGCCTATTTCCGCGTCGGCGGCGTGCATCAGGACCTGCCGCAGAAGCTGGTCGACGACATCGACGCCTGGTGTGATCCGTTCCTGAAAGTGGTCGAAGATCTCGACCGGCTGCTCACCGCCAACCGCATCTTCAAGCAGCGCAACGTCGACATCGGCGTCGTCTCGCTGAAGGAAGCCTGGGAGTGGGGCTTCTCCGGCGTGATGGTGCGCGGTTCGGGCGCGGCCTGGGATCTGCGCAAGTCGCAGCCCTATGAATGCTACGCCGAGATGGATTTCGACATCCCGATCGGCAAGAACGGCGACTGCTACGACCGCTATCTGATCCGCATGGAAGAGATGCGCCAGTCCGTGCGCATCATGAAGCAGTGCATCCAGAAGCTGAACGCAGCCGACGGGAAGGGCCCCGTCGTCGTCGAGGACAACAAGGTCGCACCGCCGCGCCGTGGCGAGATGAAGCGCTCGATGGAAGCGCTGATCCACCACTTCAAGCTCTACACCGAAGGCGTCCACGTGCCGGCCGGCGAGGTCTATGCCGCGGTCGAGGCGCCCAAGGGCGAGTTCGGCGTCTTTCTGATCTCGGACGGCACCAACAAGCCCTACAAGTGCAAGATCCGCGCGCCGGGCTTTGCGCATCTGCAGGCCATGGACCACATCTGCCGCGGTCATCTGCTCGCCGACGTCTCGGCGATCCTCGGCTCGCTCGACATCGTGTTCGGAGAGGTCGATCGGTGATGGCGCAGGCGCCGATCCAGTTTGACCGCGCCTCGGGGGCCCTTGAAGGGGCCAACCTGTGGGAGCGGACGGCTGCCTTGGCGCTGGTGACGGGATCGAAGATCTCGTCGCACTTCTCGCATATGGGCTACATCGCCTGCGCCAATCTGCTGCGGAAGACGCTGCCCGAGCGCAACATCGCGATCAAGCTCAACCCCGACGCCGTGTTCGAATTTCCCTACGGCGACGGCTATTGGAGCAAGCTGCTGAACCGCTCCTACAATTATGAGGACGAGCTGGAGCTGTTGTTCGCCGACTCCATCGACGTCGATTATACGCTGCTCGATTGCGGCGCCAATTACGGCTATTGGTCGGTGCTGGTGTCGAGCAAGCCGTTCGGTTCGCACAAGGCGATCGCGATCGAGCCGTCCGGGCAGAACTATCCGAAGCTCGCCAACAACGCCCGCATCAACGGCAGCCGCTTCGAGACCATGAAATGCGCGATCGGCGCGGCCCGTGGCACCGCGCGTCTGTCAGGCACCAAGCACGAGGCCTTCAGCATTGCCGGCGATGCGTCGGCGGTCGGCGAGGACGTGCCGGTCATCGCGCTCGACAATCTGATCGACGACGGCAAGGTCGCTAGCACCGGCAAGTACCTGATCAAGCTCGACGTCGAGGGCGTCGAGATCGAGGCGATCAAGGGCGGCGCCCGGCTGCTCCAGGCCGACAGCGTCGTCATGTGCGAGGAGCACGGCAGCGACCGCTCGCACGCAGTATCGCGCTACATCCTCGAACACACCCCGCTGAAGCTGATCGTCTACGATCCCAGCACAAGGCGTATGGAGACGGTGACCGAGCTGTCGATCCTCGACCGCATCAAGGTCTCCACCCACGTCGGCTACAATGTTTTCGGCACCGCAAGCGCATTCTGGCAGGACAGGATCAATGCCCTGAATGCGAAAACCGCGCGCCGCATGCAGTGAGAGATTGAAGAGATGTCCGTTCGCCGATTAGCACCGAAGGAAGTCCAGCCCGCGAGCTTTGCGTTCACGGAAGAGAACCTCGCGTTCGCCAAGCAGCAGATCGCGAAATATCCGGCCGGGCGCCAGGCTTCGGCCGTCATCGCCATCCTCTGGCGCGTTCAGGAACAGCACGAGGGCTGGGTGTCGGAGGCCGCGATCCGCGCCGTCGCCGACATGCTCGACATGCCCTATATCCGTGTGCTCGAGGTCGCGACCTTCTACACGATGTTTCAGCTGGCCCCGGTCGGCAAGAAGGCCCACGTCCAGGTCTGCGGCACCACGCCGTGCCGCCTGCGCGGCGCCGAGGATCTGATCCACGTCTGCGAGCACCGCATCCATCACGAGCCCTTCCATCTCTCCAAGGACGGCAATTTCAGCTGGGAAGAGGTGGAGTGCCTCGGTGCCTGCGTGAATGCGCCGATGGTGCTGATCGGCAAGGACACCTATGAGGATCTGACCAAGGAAAGCTTCGGCAAGGTGCTTGACGGCTTTGCCTCGGGCAATCCGCCCAAGCCCGGTCCGCAGAACGGCCGCCAGTTCTCGGCGCCGACCGGTGGGCCGACCACGCTGAAGGAGATCACCTGATGCGTGATCTCGCCTCGCCGCGAGCTGAAGGGAGCAGTGTTGTGAAGAAGTGGGGCTTCGTCGCAATGCATTCCGCCGTGGCGGCAACATTCATTTTCCTGCTTCAGCGCTTCGCCCTGAACGCGTCGCTGGAATCCAGTCTGCTCTGGGCGCTGACCTTCGCCGTCGGCGCCGCCGGGCTTGCCTACAAGCAAGCCAACCGTTGATCGGAAAGCACTGACATGCTCGAGGACAAGGACCGCATCTTCAAGAACCTCTACGGCCTCCACGATTGGGGGCTCGAGGGCGCGCGGCGTCGCGGCGCCTGGGATGGCACGAAGAACATCATCGACAAGGGCCGTGACTGGATCATCAACGAGATGAAGGCGTCAGGGCTGCGCGGCCGCGGTGGCGCCGGCTTCCCGACCGGCCTGAAATGGTCGTTCATGCCGAAGGAATCGACCGACGGCCGGCCGAGCTATCTCGTCGTCAATGCCGACGAGTCCGAGCCCGGGACCTGCAAGGATCGCGAGATCATGCGGCACGATCCGCATCTCCTGATCGAGGGCTGCCTGATCGCGAGCTGCGCGATGAACGCGCATGCCTGCTACATCTATGTCCGCGGCGAGTTCATCCGCGAGCGCGAGCATCTCCAGGCGGCGATCGACCAGGCCTATGAGGCCAAGCTGGTCGGCAAGGACAATATCAACGGCTGGCCGTTCGACATCTATGTCGCCCACGGCGCCGGCGCCTATATCTGCGGCGAGGAAACCGCGCTGCTCGAGAGCCTCGAAGGCAAGAAGGGCCAGCCGCGGCTGAAGCCGCCGTTCCCGGCGAATGTCGGCCTGTACGGCTGCCCGACCACCGTCAACAATGTCGAGTCCATCGCGGTTGCGCCGGACATTCTGCGCCGTGGCGCGGCGTGGTTCGCCGGCATCGGCCGTCCCAACAATGTCGGCACCAAGCTGTTCTGCATCTCCGGTCATGTCGAGCGGCCCTGCAACGTCGAAGAGGCCATGGGCATTCCGTTCCGTGAGTTGATCGAGAAGCATTGCGGCGGCATCCGCGGCGGCTGGGACAACCTCAAGGCCGTGATCCCGGGCGGCTCCTCCGTGCGCATGGTGCCGGCCGAGCAGATCATCGACACGCCGATGGATTTCGACAGCCTGAGCAAGCTGCGCTCCGGTCTCGGCACCGCGGCCGTGATCGTGATGGACAAGTCGACCGACTTGATCCGCGCCATCGCCCGCATCTCCTATTTCTACAAGCACGAGAGCTGCGGCCAGTGCACGCCGTGCCGCGAGGGCACCGGCTGGATGTGGCGCGTCTTGACCCGCATGGCCGACGGTCGCGCCCACAAGCGCGAAATCGACATGCTGCTGGAAGTCACCAAACAGGTCGAAGGCCACACCATCTGCGCGCTCGGCGACGCGGCGGCGTGGCCGATCCAGGGCCTGATCGCGCATTTCCGTCATGAGATCGAAGCGCGCATCGACCAATATTCGCACAAGGCCGACATCGACGATGCCGGCGTCCGCGATCCCGTGAACATGGTCGCGGCGGAGTAGAGACAATGACCAAGCTCATCATCGACGGTAAAGAGATCGATGTCCCCGCCGAATACACGCTGCTTCAGGCGTGCGAGGCGGCCGGCGCCGAGATTCCGCGCTTCTGCTATCACGAGCGGCTGTCGATCGCCGGCAATTGCCGGATGTGCCTCGTCGAGGTGAAGGGCGGCCCGAAGCCGGTCGCGAGCTGCGCCTGGGGCGTGCGCGATTGCCGTCCGGGTCCCAAGGGCGAGCCGCCGGAAATCTCCACCCGTTCGCCGATGGTGAAGAAGGCGCGCGAAGGCGTGATGGAATTCCTTCTCATCAACCATCCGCTGGATTGCCCGATCTGCGACCAGGGCGGCGAGTGCGACCTGCAGGACCAGGCGATGGGCTATGGTGTCGACACCAGCCGCTTCGCCGAGAACAAGCGCGCCGTCGAGGACAAATATCTCGGCGCGCTGGTCAAGACCTCGATGAACCGCTGCATCCAGTGCACCCGCTGCGTCCGCTTCTCGGCGGAAGTGGCCGGCGCCCCCGAAATGGGCGCGACCGGCCGCGGCGAGGACATGGAGATCACGACCTATCTCGAGCACGCGCTGACGTCTGAGCTCCAGGGCAATCTCGTCGACATCTGCCCGGTCGGCGCGCTGACCTCGAAGCCTTATGCCTTCGCCGCGCGCCCGTGGGAGCTCGGCAAGACCCAGTCGATCGACGTGATGGACGGCGTGGGCTCTGCGATCCGCGTCGACACCCGCGGCCGCGAAGTGATGCGTATCCTGCCGCGCATCAACGAGGCCGTGAACGAGGAGTGGATCTCCGACAAGACCCGCCACGTCGTCGACGGCCTGCGCACGCAGCGCCTCGACCGGCCCTATATCCGCGAAGCCGGCAAGCTGCGCGCGGCGAGCTGGCCCGAGGCCTTTGCCGCGATCGCCGCGAAGGCGGCCCGCACCGACGGCAAGCGGATCGGCGCGATCGCAGGCGACCTCGCCGGCGTCGAAGAGATGTTTGCGCTGAAGGATTTGCTGGCCAGCTACGGCTCGGCCAATCTGGCGGTGCAGGGTGGCGATGCCTTCGATCCCGCGCTCGGCCGCGGCTCCTACATCTTCAATCCGACGCTCGCCGGCGTCGAGCAGGCCGATGCGCTGCTCATCATCGGCGCCAATCCGCGGAAAGAGGCGGCCGTGTTCAACGCCCGCATTCGCAAGCGCTGGCGCGCCGGCGGTTTCAAGGTCGGCGTGATCGGCGCCAAGACCGACCTGACCTACGATTATGACCATCTCGGCGCAGGCACCGACACGCTCGGTGAACTCGCGGCCGGCAAGCACTCCTTCATGGACGTGCTGAAGAACGCCAAGAACCCGATCATCCTGGTTGGTGCCGGCGCCGCCTCGCGCCACGACGGCGCCGCCATTCTCGCAGCCGCCGCCAAGCTCGCGCTCGACGTCGGCGCGCTCAAGGACGGCTGGATCGGCTTTGGCGTGCTGCATGAGAGTGCCTCGCGCGTCGGTGCGCTCGACATCGGCTTTGTCGCCGGTCAGGGCGGGCTGAACGCGGCGCAGATGACGACGTTCGGGACGCTCGATCTGCTGTTCCTGCTCGGCGCCGACGAGATCAAGCCGTCGGACGGCACCTTCGTCGTCTATATCGGCACCCATGGCGACCGCGGCGCCCATCGCGCCGACGTGATCCTGCCGGCAGCCGCCTATACCGAGAAGTCGGCGATCTACGTCAACACCGAAGGCCGCGTGCAGATGACCGGACGGGCCGCATTCCCGCCGGGCGAGGCTCGCGAGGACTGGGCGATTGTCCGCGCGCTGTCGGAGGCGCTCGGCAAGAAGCTCGGCTATGACTCGCTTTCGGCCCTGCGCCAAGCGATCTTCAAGGCCGTGCCGCATCTGATCCGTCTCGATCAGATCGAGGCCGGCTCGGCCGATCAGATCAAGAAGCTCGCGGGGAAGGGCGGCACAACGGAGAAGGCTCCGTTCAAGCCGCTTGTCGAGGACTTCTATTTGACCAACCCAATCGCGCGTGCGTCCGCCCTGATGGCGGAGTGTTCGCGGCTTGCCTCCGGGCAGATGCTGACCGCAGCGGAGTGAGCCGATGGAATTCTTCGAAAGCGCATTCTGGACCGGGTTCCTCTGGCCGCTGATCATCATGATCGCGGAGAGCGTCCTGGTGCTGGTCGTCCTGCTGGTGGCGATCGCCTACATCCTGCTCGCCGACCGCAAGATTTGGGCGGCGGTGCAGATCCGCCGCGGCCCGAACGTGGTCGGTCCCTGGGGCCTGCTGCAATCCTTCGCCGACCTCCTGAAGTTCGTGCTGAAGGAGCCGATCATCCCGTCCGGCGCCAACAAGGGCGTGTTTCTCCTTGCCCCCTTGGTCTCATGCGTGCTCGCGCTCGCGGCCTGGGCGGTGATCCCGACCAATCTCGGCTGGGTGATCTCCGACATCAATGTCGGCGTTCTCTTCATCTTCGCGATCTCGTCGCTGTCGATCTACGGCATCATCATGGCCGGCTGGTCGTCGAACTCGAAATATCCCTTCCTCGCGGCGCTGCGCTCGGCGGCGCAGATGGTCTCCTACGAGGTCTCGATCGGCTTCGTCATCATCACGGTGCTGCTCTGCGCCGGCACGCTGAACCTCTCGGCCGTGGTCGAGGCGCAGCATGTCCGCGGCCTCGCCAGCCTGATCGGGCTGCCGCAGCTCACCATCCTGAACTGGTACGTCTGGCCGCTGTTCCCGATGTTCGTGATCTTCTACGTCTCGGCGCTGGCTGAAACCAACCGTCCGCCGTTCGACCTCGTCGAAGCGGAATCCGAGCTCGTCGCCGGCTTCATGGTCGAGTACGGCTCGACGCCGTATCTTCTGTTCATGCTCGGCGAGTATGTCGCGATTGCCACGATGTGTGCGATGGCGACGATCCTGTTCCTCGGAGGCTGGCTGCCGCCGGTGGACCTGCCGCCCTTCAACTGGGTGCCGGGCATCATCTGGTTCTCGCTAAAGCTGTTCTTCATGTTCTTCCTGTTCGCGATGGCCAAGGCGATCGTGCCGCGCTACCGCTACGATCAACTGATGCGCCTCGGCTGGAAAGTCTTCCTGCCGCTGTCGCTGGCGATGGTGATCGTCGTGGCAGGTGTGCTGCACTTTGCCGGCATCGCGCCGAAGTGAGGGCCGTCATGGGTATCAACATCAACGCCACTGCACGCTCGCTTCTGCTGTCGGAATTCGTCTCGGCGTTCTTCCTCGCCATGCGCTATTTCTTCCAGCCGAAGCCGACGCTGAACTATCCCTTCGAGAAGGGGCCGATCTCGCCACGCTTCCGCGGCGAGCATGCGCTGCGGCGCTATCCGAACGGTGAAGAGCGCTGCATCGCCTGCAAGCTGTGCGAAGCGGTTTGCCCGGCCCAGGCCATCACCATCGAGGCCGGCCCGCGCCGCAACGACGGCACCCGCCGCACCGTGCGCTACGACATCGACATGGTGAAGTGCATCTATTGCGGCCTCTGCCAGGAAGCCTGTCCGGTCGATGCCATCGTCGAAGGTCCGAACTTCGAGTTCGCGACCGAGACCCGCGAGGAACTGTTCTATGACAAGGCCAAGCTGCTCGCCAATGGCGACCGCTGGGAACGCGAGATCGCGAAAGCGATCGAACTCGACGCGCCGTACCGGTGAGATGAGAGCATGATCCTTCCCGCGCTGTTCTTCTATCTGTTCGCCGGCGTCTGCGTCGCCTCGGCGGTGATGGTGATTGTCTCGCGCAATCCCGTGCACTCCGTGCTGTACCTGATCCTGGCCTTCGTCAACGCCTCCGGCCTGTTCGTGCTGATGGGCGCCGAATTCCTCGCGATGATCCTGATCGTCGTCTATGTCGGCGCGGTTGCGGTGCTGTTCCTGTTCGTGATCATGATGCTCGACGTCGACTTCCTCGAGCTGCGCGAAGGCTTTATCGAGTACCTCCCGGTCGGCCTCGTGATCGGCGGCATCTTCCTGTTCGAGCTGCTGCTCACGGTCGGCTTCTGGGTCATCAACCCCGGCGTCGCCAAGACGATCACGGCGGCGATCCCGACCAACGTCTCCAATACCGAGGCGCTGGGCCTGGTGCTCTATACCAAGTACATCCACTACTTCCAGCTCTCGGGCATGGTGCTGCTGGTCGCGATGATCGGCGCCATCGTGCTGACGCTGCGGCACAAGGCGAGCGTCAAGCGGCAGGACATCAACGTTCAGAACGCGCGCACGCCCGAAATAGCGATGGCGATACGCAAGGTGACGCCGGGGCAGGGGCTCCAGGATTCTGACGCGGCGGAGTGGGTGAAATGACGATCGGGCTCGGACACTATCTTGCGGTCGGCGCGATCCTGTTCACGCTCGGGATCCTCGGCATCTTCCTGAATCGCAAGAACATCATCGTCATCCTGATGTCGATCGAGCTGATCCTGCTCGCGGTCAACGTCAACCTCGTGGCGTTCTCGACCTTCCTCGGCGACATCGTCGGGCAGGTGTTCGCGCTCCTGGTGCTCACCGTCGCGGCCGCTGAAGCCGCGATCGGTCTCGCCATCCTGGTGGTCTATTTCCGCAACCGCGGCTCGATCGCGGTTGAGGACGTCAATCTGATGAAGGGCTGATCGCATGATCCGGAAAAGTGGATACCGGTTTTCCGACCAGATCATGCGGAAAGATTAAATCATGGTCCAGGCAATCGTCTTCCTGCCTCTGCTGGGCGCCATTCTGGCCGGCTTGATCGCGCTTTTCGGCGCGCATGCCCGCAACCCCTCGGGCGACACGGTGGAGCATCACGATGATCACGGCCATGGCGCACACGCCCATGCGTCCGACACGATCAATGAGGATGCGTCGGTCATCCACGAGACACATCACGAGCCCGGCGACGGCCACGACGACCACCACGTCTCCGAGCCGCCCGCGGCGGGCTCGCGCGGCGCCGAGCTGATCACCACGGCATTGCTGTTCGTGTCGGCGGCGCTGTCCTGGATGACGCTGGTCGATGTCGGCTTCATGCACCATGACATGCGCATTCCGCTGCTGCCGTGGATCCTCTCCGGCGATCTCCAGGTCTACTGGACGCTGCGGGTCGACACGCTCACCGCCGTGATGCTGGTGGTGGTGACCACCGTGTCCTCGCTCGTGCACCTCTATTCCATCGGCTACATGGACGAGGACCCGAACCGGCCGCGCTTCTTCGGCTATCTCTCGCTGTTCACCTTCGCCATGCTGATGCTGGTGACCGCGGACAATCTCGTGCAGCTGTTCTTCGGCTGGGAAGGCGTGGGTCTGGCGAGCTACCTCTTGATCGGTTTCTGGTACCAGAAGCCGTCGGCGAACGCTGCCGCCATCAAGGCCTTCGTGGTCAACCGCGTCGGCGACTTTGGTTTTGCGCTCGGCATTTTCGCGATCTTCCTGCTGGCCGGCTCGACCGATTTCGAGACCATCTTCCATGCTGCGCCCGGCCTGACCGGCAAGACCATCGACTTCCTCGGCTGGCACGCCGACGCACTGACCCTGACCTGCCTGCTGCTGTTCATGGGCGCGATGGGCAAATCGGCGCAGTTCCTGCTGCACACCTGGTTGCCGGACGCGATGGAAGGCCCGACCCCGGTGTCGGCGCTGATCCACGCCGCGACCATGGTCACCGCCGGCGTCTTCATGGTGGCGCGCCTGTCGCCGCTATTCGAGCTCGCGCCGAACGCGCAGGCCGTCGTGATGTTCTTCGGCGCCACCACGGCGTTCTTCGCGGCGACCATCGGCCTCGTCCAGAACGACATCAAGCGCATCGTCGCTTACTCGACCTGTTCGCAGCTCGGTTACATGTTCGTGGCGATGGGAGCAGGGGCCTATTCGGTCGGCATGTTCCATTTGTTCACGCACGCCTTCTTCAAGGCGCTGTTGTTCTTGGGCTCCGGCTCGGTGATTTACGCGATGCACCACGAGCAGGACATCCGCAACATGGGCGGCCTGTGGCGCAAGATCCCCTACACTTACGCGGTGATGGTGGTCGGCACACTCGCGCTCACCGGCTTCCCGCTGACCGCCGGCTATTTCTCCAAGGACGCGATCATCGAGTCCGCCTACGCCTCGCATAATCCATTCGCGATGTACGGCTTCCTGATGACGGTCATCGCGGCCGGCCTGACCTCGTTCTACTCGTGGCGCCTGATCTTCAAGACCTTCCACGGCGAGCCGCATGACGAGCATCACTACGAGGCTGCGCATGAAGCGCCGATCTGGATGCTGATTCCGATCGGTGTGCTCGCGGTCGGCTCCATCCTGGCCGGCTTCCCGTTCAAGGAGCTGTTCGCCGGTCACGGCATCGAGGAGTTCTTCCGCGAATCCGTGAAGATGAACCCGCACATCATCGAGGAGATGCACCACATCCCCGAGACCATCGCCTTCCTGCCGACGGTGATGATGGTGCTGGGCTTCCTGGTGTCGTACCTGTTCTACATCCGCCGGCCCTATCTGCCGGTCGAGCTCGCGAACACGCAGCCGATGCTGTACAAGTTCCTGCTCAACAAATGGTACTTCGACGAGCTCTACGACATCATCTTCGTCCGTCCGGCGAAGTGGATTGGCTACCAGCTCTGGAAGAAGGGCGACGGCTTCATCATCGACGGGCTCGGTCCCGACGGCGTCTCGGCCCGGGTGCTGGATGTCACCCGCAATGTCGTGAAGATCCAGACCGGTTATCTCTACCACTACGCGTTCGCCATGCTGATCGGTGCCGCCGGCCTGATCACCTGGTTCATGTTCGGCTTTGGAGGCCAGTAAATGACGACCTGGCCAATTCTATCCGTCACGACGTTCCTGCCGCTGGTCGGCGCGCTGATCGTCTATCTCAGCCGCGGCGATGACGAGGCGGCGCGGCGCAACTCGCGCTGGATCGCGCTGTGGACCACGCTGATCACCTTCGCGGTGTCGGTGATCCTGGTCATGCGGTTCGATGCGTCGAACGCCGACTTCCAGTTCGTCGAGAAGGCGAACTGGCTCGCCACCGGCATCACCTACCACATGGGCGTGGACGGCATCTCGCTGCCGCTGGTGATCCTGACCACCGCCATCATGCCGTTCTGCATCATCGCGAGCTGGAAGGCGATCACCAACCGCGTCCGCGAATACATGATGGCGTTCCTGATCCTGGAAACGCTGATGGTCGGCACCTTCTCGGCGCTCGATCTCGTGCTGTTCTACCTGTTCTTCGAAGGCGGCCTGATCCCGATGTTCCTGATCATCGGCGTCTGGGGCGGTCCGCGCCGGGTCTATGCGTCCTTCAAGTTCTTCCTCTACACGCTGCTCGGCTCGGTCCTGATGCTGCTCGCCATCATGGCGCTGTACTGGAACGGCGGCACCACCGATATCCCGACCCTGATGCACACCGCCGTGCCGCGCTCGCTGCAGACCTGGGCGTGGCTTGCTTTCTTCGCCTCGTTCGCGGTGAAGATGCCGATGTGGCCGGTGCACACCTGGCTCCCCGACGCCCACGTCGAGGCGCCGACCGCAGGCTCGGTGGTCCTGGCGGCGATTATGCTGAAGATGGGCGGCTACGGCTTCCTGCGTTTCTCGCTGCCGATGTTCCCACTGGCCTCGCATGACTTCGCGCCATTGATGTTCACCCTCTCGGCCATTGCCATCATCTACACCTCGCTGGTGGCGCTGATGCAGGAGGACATGAAGAAGCTGATTGCGTACTCCTCGGTGGCGCATATGGGCTTCGTCACCATGGGTATCTTTGCCGGCACCATGCAGGGCGTCGCCGGCGGCGTGTTCCAGATGATCTCGCACGGCATCGTCTCCGGCGCGCTGTTCCTCTGCGTCGGCATCGTCTACGACCGCATGCACACCCGCGACATCGCGGCCTATGGCGGCCTCGTCAACCGGATGCCGCTCTACGCGCTGACCTTCATGGTCTTCACCATGGCCAATGTCGGTCTGCCCGGCACCTCCGGCTTCGTCGGCGAATTCATGACGCTGCTCGGTACCTTCAAGGTCTCGATCCCGACCGCGTTCTTCGCCACCTTCGGCGTGATCCTGTCGGCCTGCTACGCGCTGTGGCTCTACCGCAAGGTGGTGTTCGGGGCGCTGGTCAAGCCGTCGCTGATGAGCATGAAGGATCTCACCTTCCGGGAGGGCCTGACGCTGTTCCCGCTGATCGCGCTGACGATCCTGTTCGGCATCTATCCGAAGCCGGTGCTCGACATGTCGGCGGCCTCGGTCCAGCAACTCGTCAACAATTACAACACCGCTGTGACGGCCGTGAAGGCCGCCGCACTGCTCCAGTGAGCGGGCAGGTCAGGATATCGCCATGAGCTTTGAGACTGCAGGTTATCAACTGGCGCCGGTGCTGCCCGAGCTCGTGCTCGCGGTCGGAGCCATGGCACTCCTGATGCTCGGCGCTTATCGCGGGCAGGAGACCACCAAGACGGTCACGACGCTTGCGGTGCTGCTCCTGATCGTGGTCGGCGTGCTCGAATACATGCTGCCCGCGGGCAAGCACGTGACCTTCGGCGGTAGCTTCATCGTCGATGATTTTGCCCGCTTCATGAAAATCCTGGCTCTGATCGGCTCGGCCGTGACGCTGGTGCTGTCGACCGAGTTCCTGTCGGATCCGTCGCGCCGCATCTTCGAATACGCGATCCTGGTGCTGCTCTCGACGCTCGGCATGATGGTGCTGATCTCGGCCGGCGATCTGATCTCGCTCTATCTCGGCCTCGAATTGATGTCGCTGGCGCTCTACGTCGTCGCGGCCTCCAACCGCGACAATGCCAAGTCGACCGAAGCCGGCCTGAAGTACTTCGTGCTCGGCGCGCTGTCGTCGGGCATGCTGCTCTACGGCTCCTCGCTGATCTATGGCTTCACCGGCACGGTCGCCTTCACAGGCATCGCCGCGGCCGCGACGATCTCGAATGTCGGCCTGGTGTTCGGTCTCGTGTTCCTGCTGGCCGGCCTCTGCTTCAAGGTCTCGGCCGTGCCGTTCCACATGTGGACGCCTGACGTTTACGAGGGCGCACCGACGCCCGTGACAGCCTTCTTCGCCTCGGCTCCGAAAGTGGCCGCGCTCGCGGTCTTCACCCGCGTTACGCTGACCGCATTCCCGGGCATCGTCTCGCAGTGGCAGCAGATCCTGGTGTTCGTGTCGATCGCCTCGATGGCGCTGGGCTCGTTCGCCGCAATCGGCCAGAGCAACATCAAGCGCCTGATGGCCTATTCCTCGATCGGCCATATGGGCTTTGCCCTGGTCGGCCTCGCCGCAGGCACGGTCGAGGGCGCGCAGGGCGTGCTGATGTACATCGTGATCTATGTCGCGATGACGCTGGGGTCCTTCGCCATCATCCTGGCAATGAAGCGCAACGGTCAGCCGGTCGAGCAGATCAGCGACTTCGCAGGTCTCTCGCGGACCAATCCGCTGCTCGCCTTCATGTTCGCGATGCTGCTGTTCTCGCTCGCCGGCATCCCGCCGCTGGCCGGCTTCTTTGCCAAATGGTACGTCTTCGTCGCCGCCATCAAGGCGAATTTGTTCACGCTCGCCGTTATCGGCGTGCTGACCAGCGTGGTCGGCGCCTACTACTATCTCAGCATCGTCAAGACGATGTATTTCGACGAGCCGGCCGGGCAGGTCGATCCGGTGCGCGTCGAAGTCAAGACGGTGCTGGCGGTTGCGGGTCTGTTCAACATCCTCTTCGCCCTGTTCGCGGGCCCGGTGGTGAGCGTCGCCTCCGCCGCGGCCAAGTCGCTGTTCTAGGATGGCATTCGCGCTCGGTCCTCGTGCGGCGTCGGCGGGCTACAAGCTCGCAGCTTTCGAACGGACCGGCTCGACCAATACCGAGGCGATCGAGCACGCGAGGGGCGGCGAACGCGGCCCGATGTGGTTCGTGACGTCGGAGCAGACCGCCGGCCGTGGCCGCCGCCAACGCGCCTGGATCGCACCGAAGGGTAACCTCGCAGCCAGCGTCCTCGAAGTGCTGGACGTCGCCCCTTCTGTCGCCGCGACGATCGGCTTTGCGGCCGGGCTGGCCGAGGAGGCCGCCCTGGAGAAGGTCAGCCTGGAGGCTGCACTGCGTCTCGGCGAGGGCCGTCCCCGCTACACCCTGAAATGGCCGAACGACGTGCTGGCCAGCGGCAAGAAGCTGGTCGGCATCGGCCTGGAGGCCGAAGCCATCGGCGACCGCCTTGCCATCGTCGTCGGCATCGGCACCAACGTCGTCGCCGCGCCCGAGGGCACGCCGACGCCGGCGGTGTCACTGGCCGCGCTCGGCGTCCAGATCAGCGCGGAGGACTTGTTCTCGGCGCTCTCGGACGCCTGGGTGGAATTCCGCGGTATCTGGGACAATGGTCGCGGCTTTGCCGAAATTCGCAAATTGTGGCTGGAGCGCGCCGCCGGCCTCGGCGAGCGGGTCGCGATCCACACGGGAGTGATGACGCTGGAAGGCATTTTTGACACGATCGACGACACCGGCTGCCTGATCGTCCGCACTGCGGAGGGCCGGCGCGTGCCGGTGGCCGCGGGCGAGGTGTTCTTCGGCACGGCCGCCTCCGTGGGAGCTGCGTGATGGCGAAGCCTGAAGAACTGGTATTTGCACCGCTCGGCGGGGTCGGCGAGATCGGCATGAATTTGTCGATCTACGGCCTCGGCAACCGCCAGCAGCGCGCTTGGCTCGCGATCGATCTCGGCGTCTCCTTCGGCGACGAGGAGCATCTGCCGGGCATCGACCTGATCATGCCCGACGTCAGCTTCCTGGAGAAGGAACGCAAGAACCTGATGGGCCTGGTGCTGACCCACGCCCATGAGGACCATTTCGGCGCCATCATCGACCTCTGGCCGAAGCTGAAATGCCCGATCTACGCGACGCAGTTCAGCGCCGCGCTGTTCGAGGCCAAGTGCGCCGCCGAGCGCAATGCGCCGAAGATCCCGGTGACGGTGGTGCCATCGGGTGGACGCGTCGATATCGGTCCGTTCAACGTCGAGTTCATCCCGGTCGCACATTCGATTCCGGAGTCGCATGCGTTGGCGATTCACACCGAAGTCGGCACGGTGCTGCACACCGGCGACTGGAAGATCGATCCGACCCCGATCATCGGCCGCCCGACCGACGAAAAGCGGCTGCGGGAGCTCGGCGATGCGGGCCTGCTCGCCCTGATCGGCGATTCCACCAACGCCGTGCGCGACGGCCGCTCGCCCTCGGAAGCCGAGGTTGCCAGATCGATCACCGAGCTCGTCAAGGCCGCCAAGGGCCGCGTCGCGGTCACGACCTTTGCCTCCAATGTCGCGCGCCTCAAGGCCGTTGCCATCGCTGCGAAGGCCGCCGACCGTGAGGTCGTCGTGGTCGGCCGCGCCATGGAACGCGTGGTGCAGGTCGCGCGCGAGACCGGCTATCTCGATGGCGTGCAGAGTTTCCGCTCCGCCGAGGTCTATGGTCATCTGCCGCAGGACAAGGTGCTGGCGCTCTGCACCGGCAGCCAGGGCGAGCCGCGAGCCGCGCTGGCGCGCATCGCCAATGACGACCATCCCGAGATCACGCTCAACCGCGGCGACAGCGTGATCTTCTCCTCGCGCACCATTCCCGGCAACGAGAAGGCGGTCGGCGCGATCATCAATGGCCTGGTCTTGCAGGGCGTGGAGGTCATCACCGACCGCGACCAGCTGGTCCATGTCTCCGGTCATCCCCGCCGCGACGAATTGCGCGACATGATCGCATGGACCCGGCCGCAGCTCCTGATCCCGGTCCACGGCGAGGCCCTGCACCTCAACGAGCACGCCAAGCTCGCGCGTGCCGCCGGCGTGCCGCGCGTGCTGGTCTGCCGCAACGGCGATCTCGTGAAGCTCGGCCCCGGTGATCCCGGCATCATTGGGCAAGTGCCTGCGGGCCGTCTCTACAAGGACGGCACGATTCTGGAGGATTCCAAGTCCCGTGCGGTGGTCGAGCGGCGCCGCATGGCGTTCTCCGGCTGCGCCTTCGTCGCCATCGCCATGACGCAGCAAGGCGAACTCGTCGACGATCCCGAGGTCGATCTGATCGGCATCCCCGAGAAGAACAAAGCGGGCGAGCCCTTCGACGACATCGTCTTCGACGCCGTGGTCTCCACCATCGAAGGTCTGCCGAAGGCGCGCCGTCGCGACGCGGATGCGCTGGCTGAGTCGGTGCGCCGCGCTGTCCGCTCCGTGATCAACGAACATTGGGGCAAAAAGCCCCCCTGTCTGGTACACGTCCTGACAGTGTAACGGGAGAGAAACATGCTGGGCCGGCTCAATCATGTCGCGATCGCGACCAAGGACGCCGTCAAGGCCGCCAGGATCTATGGCGCCGCATTCGGGGCCCAGATTTCGGAGGCCGTCGCGCTGCCCGAGCATGGCGTCACCACCGTGTTCGCGACGCTGCCCAACACCAAGATCGAGTTCATCGAGCCGCTCGGCGAGGCCTCGCCGATCGCAAAGTTCCTCGACCGCAACGCCGACGGCGGCATCCACCACGTCTGTTACGAGGTGGTCGACATCATCGCCTCGCGCGACACGCTGGTGAAGGAGGGCGCAAGGGTGCTCGGCGACGGCGTGCCGAAGATCGGCGCCCATGGCAAGCCGGTGCTGTTCCTGCACCCGAAGGACTTTTCCGGCGCGCTGGTCGAAATCGAGCAGGCATAGGCCGAAGCCATGGCCATCCAGATCTCAACGGGAATCGCGATCTACTTCGTCATCTGGTGGATCGCGCTGTTCCTGACGCTGCCGTTCGGCGTGCGCAGCCAGCACGAGGACGGCGTCGGAGTGCCGGGCAGCGACCCCGGCGCACCGATCCTGACGCGGATGAGGAGCAAGCTGATCTGGACCACCATCATCTCGGCGATCATCTACGGGATCGCCATGGTTGCTTATCACGCCGGCTATCTCTCGATCGAACGCCTGTCGAAATTGATGGGCATGCCGTTTTAAGATTTCCTGTTGTATTTGTTGAGGGACGAATGACTTTTCAGAGGATCGTCGTCGCGCTTCTGGTGCTGATCGTCGCGGGCTTCGGTGCCATCGGCTATTTCGAGTGGAAGATGGCCGTGCAGGTGCGCACCCTGAAGGCGTTCGTCGAGGGCTACGTCTTCAACGAGGCCGTGATCGCCTGCGAGCAGGCCAAGAGCTCGACGCCGTTCAAATGGAACGGCGGCAAGAGCACCGCGGTGATCGGCCTGAACTCGGTCAAGACAGACAAATACACCGTCAGCGCCAGCTACACGCTGGTGGCGGACGGCGTCTATTGTGATTACGATCCGATCAAAAGAAAGGCCGAGATCGGCTCGAGCTTCCTGGAGCGGGAGTAACGATCCGGCCCCTAGATGGGATGGGATCGTCATGACCGGAGACGGGGCAGGGGATTATCGGATTCTGCATGAGGCTGACTTGCGGGATTATCTCGCAGGCGTTCCGGACCTCGCAGGGACCCTCGGTGGCGAGCCGGCCTCCTGGTCGATCACCGAAGTCGGCGACGGCAATCTCAATCTCGTCTTCATCGTCAAGGGCGGCCGCGGCGGCGTCGCCGTCAAGCAGGCGCTGCCCTATGTCCGCCTCGTCGGCGAAAGCTGGCCACTGCCGCTGTCCCGGGCTCATTACGAATATCTCGCTTTGTCGCGGCAGGCCGAGCTCGCGCCCGGCCTCGTGCCGGCGCTGCTGCATCACAACGAGGCCTTGGCGCTGACAGTGATGGAGCTGCTCGAGCCCCACATCATCATGCGCAAGGGGATGGTTGCGGGGACTCAGTACCCGCGCTTTGTCGATGACATCACCACCTTCATGGCGCGGACCTTGTTCTTCACCTCCGACCTTGCGCTGTCGGCGGCCGAGAAGAAGCAAGGCATCGCCGCCTTCGCCGGCAACCATGCACTGTGCAAGATCACCGAGGATCTGATCTTCACCGATCCCTACCGCGTCGCCGAGCAGAACCGCTGGACCTCGCCCTATCTCGATGCGCTCGCCGCAGAGCTGCGCGACGACATGGATCTGCATGTCGCGATCTCCCGGCTGAAGCTGAAGTTCATGGCGAGCCCCGAGGCGCTGCTCCACGGCGACCTTCACACCGGCTCGATCATGGTCACGGACGGCGAGACGCGGGTGATCGACCCGGAATTCGCATTCTACGGCCCGATGGGTTTCGATGTCGGTGCCGTGCTGGCGAACCTCCTGATGGCCTATTTTGCCTCCGCCGGTCACGAACGCGTGCCGGGCGAGCGGCGTGCGTTCGAGGCCTGGGTGCTGGAGACGGTCGAGCAGGTCTGGACCGAGTTCGCGCGCAAGTTCCTCGAGCTCTGGCGCGCCGGCGCCGCAGGCGATGCCTATCCCGCCTCACTCTTCGCCGGCGAGACAGGCGCGGCGCGGCTGGAGGCCGAGCGGCAGGCCTACATGCAGCGGCTGTTCGCAGACACGGTCGGCTTCGCCGCGGCAAAAACCATCCGCCGTATCTTCGGTCTCGCCCACAATATCGACTTCGAGCTGATCGTGGATCCGCGCCGGCGCGCAATCAGCGAAGCACGCGCCGTGCGGCTGGCAAGGACGATGATGCTGGAGGCGGGGACGTTTCCGACCATCGCGGATGTCACCGCCGCAGCGCGACAATCGCGCGACTGGCAGCCGGAGTTCTAGCGGGGCTTCCTCGCAAATCGGCGGGGCCCGCGCGCGACGCTCGCATACGTCAACCCCTTCAAGGCGCTTGCGCTCGACGTGCCGCGGATGATCAACTCTCGGACCAGAGCACGGCTTGCGTTGTCGGAGGGACCATGATGTTCAGGATAGTGGCGATCGTCGCTGGTTTGGGGCTGGCACTGGCGGCTTCGGCGGAGGCCCAGACGCCGCGCAAGGGCGGAACCATCCGCATGACCGCGCCTTATGGCTCGAGTTTCACCAGCCTGGACATTCTTACCACGCAGCGCGCCCAGGACGAGATCTACGCCAAGGCGTTGCACCGGTCGCTCTACATCTGGAATTCCGCGGAAGGCAAGCCGGTTCTGGAGCTCGCCAAGGAAGATGTGATCTCGGGCGGCGGTCTCGTTCACACCTTCAAGCTGCGCGACGACGCCTATTTCCACAACGGCCGCAAGATGACGGCCGACGACGTCATCTGGACCTACAACCGCATCATGGATGGCACCAAGGCCTATCCCGGCGCGCGCTATGTCCGCGTGATCGAGGGCGCGGCGGCGGTCGAGAAGGGGCAGGCCAAGGAGATCTCCGGCCTGAAGAAGATCGACGACTTCACCATCGAGATGAAGCTGACCGAGAAAGTCGATCCGGGCTTCTACTTCTGGAACGCGATCACGTCGATCTATCCCGCCGACGAAGCCGCCAAGGAGAGTTTTCTCCAGAAGCCGATCGGTCTCGGGCCCTTCAAATTCGTCGAGCACGTGCCGGGATCGCGCATCGTCCTGGAGCGGTGGGACCGGTTCTACAAGCCCGGCAAGCCCTACGCTGACAAGATCATCGTGTCGGTCATGGGCGAGGCCGCGGCACGCGATGTCGCCTTCCGCAACAAGGAGATCGACACCTCGGTGCTGGGACCGGCGCAATATGTCGCCTACCAGAACGACGCCGACCTCAAGGGCACCGTGGTCGAGGTCGCCGAGGTCTTCACCCGTTACATGGGGATGAATCCCGCGTTCAAGCCGTTCGCCGACAAGCGGGTCCGGCAAGCGATCAACTACGCGATCGACACAGATCTGATCATCAACAAGCTGGTCAAGGGCAAGGCCTACCGCGCCACCAGCTGGCTGCCGCTGACCTCTCCGCTCTACGACAAGGCCATGAAGCCCTACGCCTTCGATCCCGCCAAGGCCAAGCAGCTGCTCGCCGACGCCGGCTATCCCTCGGGCTTCGAATTCGAATGGACTACCAGCCAGAACGAGAGCTGGGGCCTGCCGATCGTCTCGGCCGTGATCCCGATGCTGGACAGGGTGGGCATCAAGGCCAAGGTCAAGCAGGTCGAGACCGCGGTGCTGGCGGAGGTGGTTCGCAGCGGCGACTACCAGGCCTTCATCTACTCGCAGGCGACCGGACCAGATCCCCAGGCCGCCCTCAAATGCTTCCACTCGGCGACGCCGCAATCAGCCTGCAACTACATGAACTTCAAGAATCCCGAGTTCGACAAGCTGATCGACGAGGCCGGACAGTCCGATGACGCTGCAAAGCGTACCCAGCTGCTGCAAAAGGCCAACGCGCTCCTCTACGAGGAGGCGCCGGTCTGGTTCTTCAACTACAACAAGGCGGTCATGGCGGTGCAGCCGTGGCTCAAGGGAATTCAGCTGAACGCGACGGAACTCACCCATCAGAACGTCGAAGACCTCTGGGTCGACGAGACCTCGCCCGCGAAGTGACACGCGCTCTCGGGCTCCCTCCGTCGCCATGAACGGCGGAGGGAGAGAGGAAAACTGCCGATGCTCTCCTTCCTGTTCCGCCGCCTGCTGCAGACCATTCCGACCGTGCTCGCCGTGGTGGCCCTGGTGTTCGTGCTGTTCAGCGTCGTTCCGGGCAGCATCGTCTCGTCCATGAGTGACGATGCCGATCCGCAGGTCGAGCTGCGCATGAAGAAGCAGCTCGGGCTCGACGATCCCGTCTATGTCCGCTTCGGCGCCTACATCGCCAAGCTTGCGACCGGCGATTTCGGAACCTCGTTCCGGACGCGCGAGCCTGTGACGTTCATGATCGCCAAACGGATATGGCCGACGCTCCAGCTCATCTTCACCGCCATGGCGTTTTCCGTCGTGATCGGTGTTCCCCTGGGCTTCATCGCCGCGCTGAAGCCGGGGGGCATCGTCGACACGCTGGCCATGGTCGTGGCGGTATCAGGACTTTCGATCGCCAAATTCTGGCTCGGACTGGTGCTGATGTACTTGTTTGCGTTGAAGCTCGGCTGGCTGCCGAGTTTCGGCTATGGCGATGGCGGACTGAAATATCTGATCCTTCCGGCCGTGACGCTCGGCGTCTCGCCGATGGCGCTGTTCGCCCGGACCACACGCGCCGCGGTCCTCGAGATCATGACCGCGGATTTCGTCCGCACCGCGCGCTCCAAGGGCATGAGCGAGACAAGGGTCGTGAAGTGGCATGTGATGCGCAACGCGCTCGTCATCATTCTCACCACCGTCGGCCTGCAGTTCGGCGCGCTGATGGGGCAGGCGGTCGTGGTCGAGAAACTGTATTCCTGGCCGGGCATCGGCTCGCTGCTGGTCGACAGTGTCCTGCAGCGCGACATTCCGGCCGTCCAGGGCTCCATTCTTGTCGTGGTGCTGTCCTTTCTCGCCATCAATCTGCTGATCGACGTGCTCTACGGCGTGATCGATCCCAGGATCAGATACGCATGAAGCTCCGCGCCAATCTCATCATCGGTGGGGCGCTGTTCGCGCTTGCGATCCTGGTCGGCCTGCTCGCGCCCTGGCTGGCGCATACCGATCCTGTCCTGGACGCCAATCTGCTCAACGCGGAAGAGCCTCCGAGCTGGACCTGGTGGTTCGGCACCGACGACCAGGGCCGCGACATCTATTCCCGCGTCGTCTATGGCGCGCGCGTCTCGCTGACGGTCGGCATCGTCTCGCAGCTCATCAACAGCGTCATCGGCGTCGCGCTGGGCCTGAGCGCCGGCTATTGGGGCGGCTGGTGGGACGATGTCGTCAACGGCCTGACCAATCTCATGCTCGCGATTCCCTCGCTGATCTTCGCGCTGGCCATCATGGCGGTGCTGGGGCCCGGGCTGACCAGCCTGCTGATCGCACTCGGCTTGACCAACTGGTCCTTCACGTGCCGGATCGCGCGGGCCTCGGCGCTGTCGCTGAGGAGCCAGGGCTATGTGCAGGCCGCGACCGTGCTCGGCTACGGCGATCTGCGCATCATGATCACCCAGCTGCTGCCGAACATGCTGGGGCCGATCGTCGTCATCGGCACGCTCGGCATGGGCAGCGCGGTCTTGTCGGAAGCCGCGTTGTCGTTCCTCGGCCTCGGCGTGCGCCCGCCGTTTCCGAGCTGGGGCAGCATGTTGTCGGATGCCCGCGATCAGATCACGACGGCGCCGTGGCTCTCGGTGTTTCCGGGGCTTGCGATCTTCCTGACGGTGCTCGGCCTCAATCTGCTCGGCGACGGCCTGCGCGACATTCTCGATCCTCAATCGCGGAGCCGGCGCACATGACCGGCACGCCGCTGATCGAAGTCGAGGATTTGCGTATCGATCTCGACGATGGGTCGCGGCGCGTTGCGGCGGCCGAGGGCATTTCGTTCCGCATCGATCGCGGCGAGACCTTCGGCCTGGTCGGCGAATCCGGCTGCGGCAAGAGCATCACGGCGCTTGCCTTGATCGGCCTGTTGCGGCAGCCGCTGTCGATCGGCGGCGGCGTCATCCGGTTTGAGGGGCGGGAGATCCAGCACCTTTCAGCCGCTCGGCAACGGGATCTGCGCGGCAATCGCATCGCCATGATCTTCCAGGAGCCGATGACCGCGCTGAACCCGGTCTCGCCGGTGGGCCGGCAGATCGCCGAGATGTTCGTGCTGCACAAGGGCAAGAGCTGGCGGGAAGCCGACAGACTGGCGATCGAGGCGCTGGCGAGCGTGCGCGTTCCCGCGCCGGAGCGGCGCGTGAAGGACTATCCGCATCAGCTGTCCGGCGGCATGCGCCAGCGCGTGATGATCGCCATCGCGCTCGCCTGCGGTCCGGATCTCCTGATCGCCGACGAGCCGACGACGGCACTCGACGTCACCGTGCAGGCAGAGATCATCGAGCTGATGCGGAATTTGTGCGCCGAGCGGGGAACCGCCATCCTGATGATCAGCCACGATCTCGGGCTGGTCGCCAATGTCTGTCGCCGCGTGGCCGTGATGTATGCCGGCCGCATCGTCGAGGAGCGCGGCTCCGCCGATATTTTCCGGGCACCCTCGCACCCCTATACGCGAGGCCTGGTTGCCTCGCTGCCGCGGCTCGGCAGTCGCGCTGCGCTTGGCCGCAGCCGGCTGACGGAGATCGCGGGGGTGGTCCCGGCCATCACGAATTTCCCCGACGGCTGCCGGTTCAATCCGCGTTGCGCGCAGGCGACCGATATTTGCCGGACCACCGCGCCGGGCGCGGATTTGCTGGAGGCCGGCGGTCTGGTCAGGTGTCATCACCATGCATGAGCCGCAAGACGGGTTGGGTGAGACACGGCCGGACGACGATGTCATTCTCAGCGTTCGGGATCTCGCGGTCCATTTTCCGCTCGGCGGCGGCCTGCTGGGGCGCGGCCGTCGGCTGCTCCGTGCCGTCGACGGCGTCGACCTCACCCTGAAGCGCGGCGAATGCCTCGGCCTCGTCGGCGAGTCCGGCTCCGGCAAGTCGACGGTCGCATTGTCGATCCTTGGCCTCTTGACGCCGACGCGCGGCCGCATCGTGCTGGACGGACAGGTCGTGACGAACAGGCCATCCGGCGATCGCAAGGCGCTGGCCCGCATCGTGCAGATCGTGTTTCAGGATCCCTACGCCTCGCTCAATCCACGCCAGACCGTTCGCCGCACGCTGGAAGATCCCCTGCGTGTGCATGGCGTCACGGCCAAGAGCGAGATCGAGGACCGCGTCGCGAAGATGCTGCGGCATGTGGGGCTGCGGCCGGAGCAGGCCGACCGCTACCCGCATGAATTCTCGGGCGGTCAGCGCCAGCGCATCGGCATTGCGCGTGCGCTGATCCTCAATCCCAAAATCGTCATCTGCGACGAACCGGTCTCGGCGCTCGACGTCTCGATCCGCGCCCAGATCATCAATCTGCTGCTGGAATTGAAGGAGACCCTCGGTCTCTCCTACATCATGATCAGCCACGATCTCGGCGTGGTCGAACACATGAGCGACAGGGTCGCCGTAATGTATCTCGGCCGCATCGTCGAGAACGGCCACTGGCGCGAGATCTTCGAGCGGCCCGCGCACCCGTATACCCAGGCCCTGATCGCCGCCATCCCCGATCCCTTGCGCCACGCGCCGCTGGCGACGACAGGCGGCGACCTTCCCAACCCGCTCAATCCGCCGAACGGATGCGCGTTCAGTCCGCGATGTCGGTATGCGGAGGCGGCGTGTCGCCGCGAGCCCGGGCCGGGGCTGGAGACGCGTGCTGACGGACATGCGGTGCGATGCTGGCGAGCGGATGAGATTGCGAGGCAGGCGGCGTTGGTGTCGATCGAGGGCGAACATTTTTAGGAAGGAGTGCGGCGACCGAAGCGGAAAAGTTGGTGAGCCATCCGCTGCGTGGCCAGAAGCAGCAGTTGAGCTGCCCTCAAACACGAGCGACTGAACGCTATGGAAGGCACAGAAAGCGTCTCACGAATGTCAGCGCCGTCTGCGCCACCTCCCGCCAGCCGCTGTTTATGGGCAGCGAGCGGTCGCGTCGCGGAAGTTGGACGAACTCGGTAACAGGGTGCTTATTGCGCTTCTGCCGTTCGTAGGCGGCGCGGGTGACCGATGGCGGCACGGTGTGGTCGCGCTCGCCGGAGATCGTCAGCAGCGGTCCACGCCCGGCGGCCTCGACGTCGACGGGAGCCTCGGTCCAGACGGGCAGCTCCAGCATCCCGCGAAACGGAGCCGGTTCGATCGCCACCGTCGCAGCCGAAAGCCCGCGCCCGGCCAGGGTCTGCGCGATCAGCCCGCCAAACGAATGGCCGATCAGCGCCGGGCGGCGGTCCAGCGCCCCGGCGATGCGGGCGAAATGCGCCGCCACCTCGCCGATGGTTTCCGGTGCCGCGGCGCCGCCCAGCTCCGCCGGCCATCCGGGCGCCAACGGAGCATAGCCGGCGGCCTCGAACATTTCGGCCCATCGGTCCCACGAGCTGGGCTTCGACCACAGGCCATGGATGAAGATGACCGGCGGCTTCTGCGATGCGTTGGTCCGCTCGATCATCGCAGCGTCGACGGTCTCCATGATCATGATCAGTGGCCTTCGACCGCGAACAGGATCTCCGAAAAGCCGGTCACTGTTGCCGCGCGGTTCCAGTCCCGCTGCAGTTCGCAGATCAGCTGCACCCAGCTGGTGGGCTGGGCACCGGCTTGGACCAGGCGCAGCAGGCCGGCGTCGTGCGCCTCGCGGGAGGTGCCACCCACCGCGTCGATCACCGGATAGACTTCGAAACCCTCCTGTAGCGCGTCCAGCGCCGGCTGCACGAGGCATACCTCGGTCCAGAGCGCCGTCATGATCAGCTTCTTGCGGCCCGTGTTGCGGACTGCGGCGACGAAGTCCGCGTCCTCCCACGCGTTGATCGAGGTCCGGTCGATTGGCACGACATCCGGAAAAACATCCGATATCTGGTGGATGGTGGGTTGGTTGCGACCGGTGGCGACATTCACGGTAGCGATCACCGTCGGCAGGGCGAATAGCTTCGCGGTCCTGGCCACCGCGGTGATGTTGGCGACGAGGGTCCGCTTGGGCATCGATTGGATCGAGCTGACCTGAACCGGTTGGTAGTCGATGATCACCAAAGCCGCATTATGCGGGGTCAAAAGCTGGTCGGTCTTGGGATCGCGGATGGTGGGGAAGGACGTCATCGGAATTTCCTTTGGATTTGAAGTGCTCTGGAGCAGGTCAGTGGGATGCGGGCGGGGGGACGAAAGCCGTGTCGCTGGGGCCGATCCCGGTCAGACGGACGACCGCACCCTCGGCCCGTGTGAAGGCGAAGTGCGCAACGCCGCCGGGCTCGGTGTAGAGGCCGCCTGCCGTCAATGGCTTGACCGGCGCGTCGGAAACCTTGCTGCCGTAACCGAAGTACCAGGTGCCGGAGATCACCGTGGCGAAGCGGTCGTCGCGGTGGGTGTGCGATGCGATCGCGGTGTTCGGCGGCACGTGAATTTCGAGCACATACGGGCCGGCCTTGGCGGGGTCGCCCGAGAGCAGCACGGTACGGATAGCAGCAACTCCGGAGGTGCCGACGCCTGCGCCGGACTGCGGAATTGCCTGCGTCTGCTCCAGCGTCAGAGCGGTCTGACCCAGGTGCCCGTTCTCCGCGGCGACGGGCCGTTCGTTGAGGAAGGCCTCGATCGCGGCCGACGTAGCCGCGGGTTGCTCCTCCATCAGCCAGTGCCCGGAGCCTCCGATGACCCGCTCCTGCACGTCGACCGCGCCGGCCTGCATCACCGCCGCCATTGCCGGGCCGAAG
Source organism: Bradyrhizobium sp. JR4.3 (assembly GCF_040547695.1). Taxonomy (NCBI): domain Bacteria; kingdom Pseudomonadati; phylum Pseudomonadota; class Alphaproteobacteria; order Hyphomicrobiales; family Nitrobacteraceae; genus Bradyrhizobium; species Bradyrhizobium sp. JR4.3. The sequence continues at coordinate 178,562 of NZ_JBEPQF010000009.1, forward strand.
GATGCACCGCCCCCGATCGCGAGAACCGGCATGAGCAGCTTGCCGTGCGCCGAGAGCCAGGCGCGGTTGTCGATCGCGTCCTGATCGAAGGCGGCGAACTGGCGGAAGCCGGCGTGCATGCGCCCCGGCGCGGCGTAAAGCTGCGCGTAGTGGGCTCGGGACGCCTCCGGGAAATTGGCCGGATTGGCCGAGAACTCGTTCCAGAACCGGTCGAGATAGATCCGCTCGCGGCCGGCCACCAGGCGCTCCATATCCGGCCCGCCGAACCGGAAGTGCCACAGCAACGGGTTCTTCAGGATTTCTTCCCACGGCCCGACGCCCGGCACCGGCGCATCCATCAGCACCAGGTTCGTCACTCGCCCGGCGTGCCGTGAGGCCAGAGCGAACGCGACCATGTTGCCGATGTCGTGCGCCACGATGTCAGCGCGCGGCGCTTGCAGCGTGTTCATCACGCCGACGATGTCTTCCGCCTGATTGACCTTCTCGAAACCGGCCTCGGCGCGGGCGGAAAGGCCCATGCCCCGCAGATCGGGCACGATCACCGTGTGATTGCGAGCAAGGTTCGTCGCGAGCGGCGCCCACATGTCTCCGGTCTCGCCATAGCCATGCAGCAGCACGACCGTCGGTCCAGACCCGCCGACCCGGACGTGGAGGGTCGTGCCATTGGTCGCGACCTCTTCGGTGTGGAAGGTATTCGGGAAATCCGTGGGCCCGTCGGCCGCTGACGCGGCGGCGGTGCCGGCCAGGATGGCGAGCGCGGCTCCGGTGAGGGCAAACCGGCGAAGCTGGTCGGGGACGTTCATGGGCGATCTCCTGTGTTGGCCTTTTTCGTAGACGCAAAGCTAGACGAGGAAGATCGTTGGGATTAGCTACTACCAAGGCCAAGCATTTTTGACTGGAGCGCAAAGGTGGCAGCAGATACCGCGGACCGTGCCCGGGAACTGGAAGTGTTCTGCGCGGTCATCGACGGCGGCAGCTTCTCGGCTGCGGGCCGCGCGTTTGGACTGACGCCGTCGGCCGTGAGCCGCACTCTGGACCGGGTCGAGCAGCGGCTCGGCGTACGCTTGCTGTTGCGGACGACGCGCGCGTTGACGCCGACCGCGGAAGGCCGCGCCTATCTCAGCGCGGCCCGCCGCATTCTCGCCGATCTCGACGAAGCCGAGCAGGCGATCTCCGACCAGGGTTCGCCGCGCGGCCGCATCCGGGTCAGCGCTGCGGTCTCCCACGGGCGTCTTTGCATCGTGCCTCTGCTTGGCGAGTTCGTGCGCCGCTATCCGAACATCGTGGTCGACATCAATCTTGGCGACGGGATCGTTGACGTCGCTGCGGGGCAGGCGGATGTGGCGGTTCGCGGCGGTCCGCTGACTGACAGCGCGCTCACGGCGCGGCGCCTCAGCGAGAACGGCCGAACCATCGTCGCCTCGCCGGACTACCTGGCGCGCTGGGGCGTGCCCGAAACGCCGGAAGACCTCTACAACCACAATTGCCTGAATTTCAGTTTTCGCCGGGCCGAGCCGGTTTGGCCGTTCCGCCGGAACGGAGTCGACTTCGCCCTGAAGGTGCGAGGCGCCATCGAGGCGAACAGTGGCGAGACACTGGGCCAGCTGGCGCTCGACGGCGTCGGCATCGCCCGTGTCGGCAATTTCAGTCTCGGGGACGCGATCGCGGAGGGGCGCCTGGTCCCGCTTCTCGAACCGTTCAATCCTGGTGACAAGGAGATCTTCCACGCCGTCTTCGTCGGCGGGCCGAACATGCCTGCTCGCGTCCGAGTATTCGTGGACTATCTTGTGGAGTGCATGGGCGGCAGTCGTGTTGAGGGAAAATCTGGTTGGCACGCGAGGCGTGGAACGGAATCGGCTTCGACCTGACGCGACGGAGGCGGTCGACGGTTTCGGCTCTCCAGAACCTATGATGTCTGGTGCTATCGATATCCGCCAACGACATGTGAAATGGCGTCGCGGCGAGGCTATCGATTGTCGGTTGAGCCTATCGTCTGACGCCGACCAGACGAGGGCGGGGATTTGCGAGCGCCTTCCCGACGGGCAGGGCACGCAGCCACGCGCGAAAACTGACGACCTCCGGGCAGTCCGCGGTGCCTTCAGGCGCAACGAGCCAATCACCCAGACCCGATCCCTCATCGACCCGGTCGCAGCGATAGCCCGGATGGTGGCCGAGGCCGCGAGCGATCAGCAGGTCGACCTTGCCTTCGACCAATTCGTGCAGGCCGGCCGGATGCAGCACCCGTAAGCCGATCTCCGCATGCGTGCTGCGAAACGCCGCGAGATCGAGGCGGCGGAGGTCGAAGCTGCCATGGATGCCCAATTGCAGCAGCACCGCACCTGCCGGCCTCAATTGTGAGGTCGCATCCGCAATGTGGCGAAAGCCTTCGGAGACCCCGGGCAGATAGGCCTGACCGGCGACGGTGAGGATGAGCTGCTTGTGCAGCCGCTCGAACAGCTGCACGCCGAGGCGCGCCTCCAGCGCCTTCACCTGCTGCCCCACGGCGGCGGGCGTCACGTGTAGCTCGTGCGCGGCCAGCTTGAAGCTGAGATGCCGGGCGGCGGCTTCGAACGCGCGGAGCGCGTTGAGTGGGGGAAGGATGTAGGTCATCGGTCTCCATTTTGACACTGATGGGCTGTGGCCTTGCAATAGATTTTCTTGCGCTGAGCCGCAGCGATGATGCTTTGCGAAGCGGTGACGGCGCCGGATACGGTCGACCTGCAATCCGGAGAAATCCTATGTCCCCAGCTCACATCGTCAGCCACAATCCCGCAACGGTCCAGGCTCCCGCCGGCGGCTACTGCATGGGACTTGAACTGACGCAGCATCGCCGCCTGTTGTTCATCAGCGGCCAGGTGCCCCAGAGATCCGACGGCACCGTCCCTGACGGTTTTGAGGCGCAGTGCGAGCAGGCCTGGCGCAATTTGATCGAGGTGCTCGCCGCCGCGGGCCTTGGCGTCGCGCATCTGGTCAAGGTCACCACGTTCCTGACCGACCGCGCTCAACTCGTGACCAACCGCTCCATTCGTCGCGCGATGCTGGGCGAACACCAGCCCGCGTTGACGGTCGTGATTGTCGAGACCGTCGACAGCAAATGGCTGCTGGAGATCGAGGCGATCGCCGCCGAGTGAAACCGGCCGACTTTGCAATGAGCCAATCATATCAGGTGTCCCATGGCTGAGATCATCCACCCCTTCTACGAGGCGCATCGCGGTGCAATGGAGGCCGCCATGCGCGAGCGGCTCGACCTGGCCGAAGCGATGTTGCGCGAGCGCGCGCAGCTTTCGGAGATCGACGGCATCAGGCGGGAGGTGATGGACGAATTCGAAATCGTGCTCACCCAGATGCCCTATGTCGGCGGCGCGGCGAGCCGCATGAGCGATTTCTTCATGCGTCTGATGGGCTTCACGGCGATCAGCCGGGTGCTGCGGCGCCACGGCGTGCCGGTGCCTGTGATCGGCGAAATCGAGCGGGAAACCTACAAGGCGCAATTGCTGACTGTGTCGGAATCGGAACGTCTCGCTTCGGGGCGTCAGTTCATGTCGCCGGAGAACCAGGCCCTGCTTCGCGAGCAGGCGGCAAGAAGCGCGACTGAAAGCCATCAGGCCGAGTTCCCGGAAGATTTCGTCTACGATTTCGTCGAGCCGGATACGGGTGACAGTTTTGAGTTCGGCATCAACTATAAGGCTTGCGGATTCTGCAAGCTCGCGGCGCGCCATGGCGACAAGGACATCCTGCCGAATATTTGCGGGCTCGATTTCGTCGCCTACGCAGCGCGAGGCATCCGCCTGGAGAGGACACAGACGCTCGCGGGCGGTGCGAGCCACTGCAATTTCCGGTTCTCGCGGCTTGGGTCGGATGAGTAGGCCGAGAGCTAGGCCGCGGTCTCATGCTCCGCGATCGAAGGTGAGGCTGGATTGCCCCTGCGGTCACGTCGTCATTGCGAGCGCAGCGAAGCAATCCAGAATCTTTCCGCGGCGGCAGTCTGGATTGCTTCGCTGCGCTCGCAATGACGGAGGTTGGGGCGCTGTCCGGAGCCGACCTGCGCACACCGCCACGATGACATCATGCTCCTGTTTTGCCCGACGAGTCAAACGCCGCCACGGTCGCTGCTACACAATTTCGGGTTTTTGTAAGTCGTTGAAGTCCCTCACAGTCTCTACTGTGCATGGGGTTGTTTTCGCGCTTTTGGTTTTGAGGGGCGGCTACTCCACCGCCTTTTCCCTCAGCCGCTGCGCATAGACATTGATCACCAGCGCTGCCAGCAGGATCAGGCCACGGATCAGGATCTTCAGGAAGCTGTCGATGTTGACGTGGTCGAGGCCGTTGTTGAGAACACCGAGAACGAACAGACCGACGATGGTGTTGCCGATGCCGCCGCGGCCGCCGAACAGGCTGGTGCCGCCGACGACCACGGCGGCGATGGAGTCGAGCAGATAGGTGTCGAACTCGTTCTGCTGCGCGCTGCCGAAATGAGCGACGCCGAGCATGCCGCCGATCCCGGAGCACACCGCCGAAATGACCATCACCGCGCCGAGGATGAGCTTGACGTTGAGGCCGGAATATTCGGCCGCCTCGCGGTTGCCGCCGACCATGTAGACGTAGCGGCCGAAGCGCGTGTAGGTCAGCACCAGATGGCCGCCAAGCAGCATGATCGCGGCGACGATGACGATCCATGGGATGCCGCCGATCGAGCCGGAGCCGAGCGTGGTAATCACGCCGGGCACCTTGTAGGCGATCTGGCCGCGCACCAGCAGCGCCGAGATGCCGGCCGCGATCTGCATCATCGCCAGCGTCATGATGAAGGAGGGAATGCCGATCACGGTCAGTCCCAGCGCATTGACGAGGCCGAGAGCTGCGCAGAGCAAAATGGCCAGCAGGATTGCCGCGGCGCCGGGCAGGGGAATGTTGGGAATGTTGACGTAGGATTCCTGGAGCGTGAAGTAGGCGACCGCGATGCCCGTGACGTTGGCGATGCTGGCGATCGAGAGGTCGATCTCGGCGCAGAGGATCACGAAGGTGAGGCCGACGGCGATGATTCCCGTGACCGACACCTGCGTCAGGATGTTGCCGAGATTGTCCAGCGTCGCGAAGGAGGGGCTGGCCAGTGCAAAGAAGCCGGACAGAAAAATCAGCGTCAGGAACGGGGCGATGTTGCGCATCTGCGAGCGCAGGAACGGCGCAAACCCGCGCGCCCGCTGCCCCGCCGCCAAAGCCGTGTCACTGCTCGCCATGATGCTTCTCCGTCATGCCGCTTCCAGCAGGCGGTCCTTGCTGACCGGCTCGTTCGTGAACTCCCGCACCAATGCGCCGCGCTTGAGCACGAGGATGCGGTCAGCCAGCGACAGCACCGTTTCCGGCTCGGTCGACAGCACGATGATCGCAAGCCCTTTGGCGCGGAGATCGCGGACGATGTTGATGACGTCGTTCTTGGCGCCGACATCCATGCCGCGGGTGGGCTCGCACAGCACCAGGAGTTTGGGCGGATAGGTCAGCCATTTCGCCAGCGCGACTTTCTGCTGATTGCCGCCGGAGAGCATGCCGAGATCGAGGCCGACCACCGGCGGTCTGATCTGGAGCTGCTCGACCTGGCGCTTTGCGATGTCGCGCTCCTGCGCCGGCTTCAGCAGCAACGCCGAGATGCGATCGAGGATGCTGATCGAGATGTTCTTGTAGACCGGCTCCTGGTGAAACAGCATCGCCCGCCGGCTCTCCGGCACCAGCGCCACGCCGGCGCGCCGCGCCGCTGCCGTGCTCGCGAAAGTCTTGGGCTTGCCCTCGACCGCGAGCGTGCCGCCGTCCGGCTTCAGCTTGCCGAACAGGATGCGGGATAATTCCTGCTGGCCACAGCCCATGAAGCCGTAGATGCCGAGCACTTCGCCGGCGCGCGCCTCGAAGGAGATGTCCTTCAGGCTGCGGGCCAGCGACAATTGGTTGACCTTCAGGACCACCGAGCTGTCGCTCGGCTGCGGCAGCATCAGATCGTCGCTGTAGCTGTGCTCGAGCGCTTCGCCGCCGCGACCGATCATGGCCTCGATCAGCGCGCCCTTGCTGGTCGCCGCACTTGCGGTCTCCGCGACCTTCCGCCCGTTGCGGAACACAGTCACCGTGTCGGACACGCGCAAGATGTCCTCGATGAAATGCGAGATGAAGACGATCGCCGTGCCTTCCTCGCGCAGGCGCCGCAGCGTCGCGAACAGTCGCTCGACCTCGGGTGGGGAGAGGGCGGAGGTCGGCTCGTCCAGGATGACGATGCGTGCGCCGGAGAACAGCACGCGGGCGATCTCGATCAGCTGCTGGAGCCCGATCGGTAAGTCACCCAGCCTGCTCATCGGATCGACATCGATGCCGAAGCGGGCGAGCTGCTCGCCGGCCTCGCGCGCCATCCGCCGCCATTGCACCAGGCCGAGCCGGTTGGTCGGCTGGTTGCCCAGAAACACGTTCTCCGCGACCGTGAGGTCGGGCGCGACCGACAGCTCCTGGTGCACCATGGCGATGCCGGCGCTGTGCGCGTCGCGGGCCGAGCGGAAATGCGTCTCCTGTCCGTCGATCAGGAAGCGGCCGGAGAATTCTGTGTGCACGCCGGCGATGATCTTCATCAGCGTGCTTTTTCCCGCGCCGTTCTCGCCGACGAGACCGTGGATCTCGCCGGGTGAGAGCGCGAAGTCAACACCACGAAGCGCCTCGACGCCGCCGAAGCTCTTCGTGATGCCCTGCAGTTCCAGGATGGGCGAACGATCCTCTCGCATGGAGACTCAGATCAGGAAATGATCCTGCATCCACTGCATCCCGGCGGCGTTGGTCTTGGTGACGACCGGTCCGTCGGTAACGACGTTCTTCGGAATGCCCTGTCCGCTCTTTTCGCCGCCGACTACGGCGGAGACGCCCGCGATAATGGCGCCGCCATGGATGCGGCAGGACGGATTGCGGACGGTGGCGAACATGCGGCCTTCGCTGACCGCCTGGATCGCCGGCGGCATCGCGTCCACGCCGCCGATCAGGATGTTGGTGCGGCCCCGCGCCTTCATGATATTGGCGGCGGCGAGCGCCATGTCGTCATTGTGGAAGAACGCCGCGTCGATCTGCGGGTACTTCGTCAGGTAGGTTTCCCAAAGACGTGCGGTCTTCGACACATCCCAGTCGGCCGGCTGCGTGTCCAGCACCTCAATGCCGGGGAATTGCTTCACGACGTTGTTGAAGCCCTTGGCGCGGCCCTGCGCGCCGGTGTGGCCGAGGGCTCCTTGCGTCATGATGATCTTGCCCTTGCCGCCCATGGCGTTGCACAGCGCCTGCGTCACGGAGGCGCCCATGAACTCGTTGTCAGGGGCGAGGAAGGAGTGGACGTTGATCTGGTCGAGCGGCGCGATCAACGTGTCCATGTCGATCACGGGCGTGCCGGCGTCGATCATCTTCTGCACCGGCTGGGTGAGGGTGCCGATGCCAAAAGCCTGGATCGCGACGAAGTCCCATTTCTGCGACGCCATGTTGTCGATCGCCGCGCGCTGCTTCACGGCATCGAGCTGGCCGTCGAACCAGGTGACTTCGACATTGAACAGCTTGCCCCAGAATTCCGCCGCCTGCTTGCCCTGCGCGCACCAGGTCGCCTGGAGGCCCGCGTTGGAGAACGCCGCCTTCAGCGGCTTCTCGCTGCGTCCGACTTCGGCTGCGAGGGCGGGGTTTATGCCCATGCTGCCGAGGATGGCAGTCGCGGCGCCGGCGGTTGCTGCCGCCTGAAGAAGATCGCGCCTCGTCGTCGAGAAATCTTTCGTCCCGGACATCGCTCGCTCCCATACAATTCTATTTTCGACGCGTCATTGATTGCGCGACCGATGTCCGAAAGTGTCTCACAAGAGTTGGCGCCACTCAATCCGCAATCAACGGCGGGATCGCCGCGAGACGCGTTGGTGCAGCGCAAAGCGTCAGGCCGGGGCGCCGGCGAACGCGTCGATCTCGATGAGCAGTCGGTCCCAGGCCTGCGCGATGTCCGACGACCATTCATCGCCGAGAAGATCGCGCAGCGTGTCCCTGACGACGGCGAAGAAGGCAGTGAACAGCTCGCGCGGCGTGCCGTAGCCATCGTGCGAGGCGACCTCGCACGCGATCAGCCGGAAATGCCCACGGCGATCACCGGCGAAGTCGAGAATCGCATCGATCGTGAGAGCCAGCATCGATCCCATCACGAGTTCGCTGCCTTGCGTGCGGAACATCGCCCGCGTTTCGGAATGCTGTTCGAACAGCCGCTGATAGACGTGTGGCGTGAGATCAGTGCAGCGCGAGGCTGCAAGTTCAAAGCTCTGTTCGATCGGATTGGGAGACAGGTTCATCGGCGCCGTGGCCATTCAGACAAAAAAAGAGCGGGGCCCTAGCCCCGCTCGAAAATTGTGTCGACCCTATTATCCCCGATTCTAAGATTTGATCTTGATTGGCGGGGCGACGCTGCATTTTGCGCGTCAGGGGCTCCTCCCGAGACTTGGACCACCAGACTTCGACCTCGCGGCCAGCCTGAGCAAGAGGATGCTAGATCAACTTTTCTCACTTGTCATCATTTTCGGCAACGAATGTTCAAAATTCGAGCAATTAACGAAATGATCGGGCATTCGAGCTCGTAAGCATATGACAAATATAAGAAATCTATGGATGGGCCAGGGTGTGCGACTGCCTCAAATGGCGGAGGTTCCCTTCCGCGGGCGGTCGGACCACAGTTTCTGGGAAATTTGCGCTGGACCAAGAGAGCGGCGGAACCGGGCTCGACTCGGCCATCCGCGCGGTGTTTAGTTAGTAGACGAACGAATGGTTCGGTGGATGCGCGGACGGCTGCAAAAATTCCTACCTCTGGTCCTGCTCGCCCTGGTGATGCAGGTGCTGGCGCCGATTGCCGCCTGTCTGGCGGCCGGCCAGGCCGTGGCCGATCCGCTTTCTGCAGCCGTCATCTGCCACAGCGCGAGCGAGCAGGGCGGCCTGAACGATCCGGCGGGTACGCCGGTCGCACATGCCGGTGCATGCGCCCTCTGTTGCCTGGCGCAGGTGGGCGCGTCGCTCGATTCGCCGCCGCACGCCGCGCTCTCCGTTCCCTTCCGCCATGCCGAGCGCGTGGTGTGGCACGCGGCGGAGGCATTCGCCGGCGCGGCCTATAAAGGCACAAACGCCCAGGCGCGCGCGCCGCCTCAATTTTCCTGACGACTCTCGTGATCGCCGCGGTTCGCCGCAGGCGATTGATGCTGTCGAATGGCCGGAGAGAAAGCCCGGCGTCAGGAATGCCTCATGTTATGTTGTCATGCCCGCCGTGGCGTGAGCGTCGTTGCCATTCAGGCCGCGCTGCTTGCATCGTCGAGCGGAGCCTTTGCCCAAAGCAGCAGCGCAGTGCTGCCGCCAATCACTGTAGAGGCGCCTCAGCAGAAGCGCGCGTCGGCGGTCCGCCCGCCACGCAATACGGCGCGATCGGCGCGCGTCACGCGAAGCCCGCGAACGACCCCATCGCCGCAGCAAACCGCGAGCGAACAGAGTGCCGGGGCTCCGGGTGCCCTGACGGTTCTGACGGCGCAACAAGCGCTGGCGGAAATTGACCATACTCCGGGCGGCGTGGCGCTCGTGTCGGCCGAGGCGTACAGGAACTCGACGCCGTCCAACACGATCAAGGATGTTCTGGATTACGTGCCCGGCGTGTACGCCCAGCCCAAATGGGGCGACGACACCCGCCTTTCGATTCGCGGGTCCGGCCTGTCGCGCAATTTTCATCTGCGCGGCGTGCAGCTCTATATGGACGGCATTCCGATCAACACCGCGGATGGTTATGGCGATTTCCAGGAGATCGATCCGAGCGCCTACAAATATGTCGAAGTCTTCAAGGGCGGCAACGCGCTTCAGTTTGGCGCCAATTCGCTGGGAGGCGCGATCAATTTCGTGACCCCGACCGGCCGCGACTCGTTTCCGAATGGTGTGTCCTTCGACGTCGGAGGATTCGGCTACAAACGACTTCAGGCGAACGCAGGAGGCGTCAACGGGCCGTGGGACGGTTTCGTTACCGCTTCCACGCAGGCCGCAGACGGATTTCGCGATCACAGTTTTGGCTCGAGCAACCGTTTGAGCGGTAATGTTGGGTATCAGTTCTCACCGGATGTCGAGACCCGGTTCTACCTCAATGCCAACGAAGTGCGGCAGCGAATCCCGGGTACCGTGACCAAGACATCCGCTTTGACCGATCCGGAAGCTGCTGCACCCGCGAATGTTGCGATGGATCAGCAGCGCAATATCGATACTGTCAGGCTCGCCAACAAAACCACCGTTCGTTTCGATGACACCAAAGTCGAATTCGGCGCCTTTGGCGTCGATCGCCATTTGATGCATCCGATTTTTCAGTGGCTGGACTACCGTTACAAGGACTATGGGGGATTCGCGAAGATCACGGATGACCGCACCATTGGCGGCTTCCGCAACAGGTTGGTCGCGGGCGTCTATGTGCTAAACGGCAGCATCGACAACCAGCAGTTCGCCAACGTTGGCGGGCAGAAGGGCGCTCTGCTTTCTTCCTCGATCGATCGGTCGGAGAATACTTCCGCCTATGTCGAAGACAGCTTCTACGTCCTTCCAAATCTTGCAGTGATCGGCGGCACGCAATTTCTGTACGCGACCCGCAATCGGCAGGATCGTTTCCTCAGCGATGGGAATCAATCGGGGGCAACGCGCTTTAATCTCTGGTCGCCGAAAAGCGGTCTGTTGTGGCAAATCGATCCGGCCTGGCAGGCCTTCGCCAATGTCTCGCGGAGTGCCGAGGTGCCGAGCTTCGGCGAAAGCGCGATTGGTCCTGGCATTCCGACGATCCCGTTCACCAGCATCCGCCCGCAGATTGCGACCACGTACGAAATCGGGACTCGCATGAAGCGACCTGATTACGCCTGGGAACTGACGGCCTACCGGGCCAACATTCGCGACGAATTGCAATGCCTCTATAGTGCTTTCGGCAATTGCAATGTGACCAATGCCGACCGCACCATCCATCAAGGCATCGAGGCCGGCGCGGGCGCAGCAATCTTTCGTGACATCTTCGTCAATGGCCCGGCGCCGGACAAGATCTGGCTGAATGTCGCCTATTCCTTCAACGACTTCCGCTTCGACAAAGATCCGACCTTCGGAAACAATCGATTGCCGGGAGCCCCAACTCACTATTTGCGCGCGGAGCTTCTCTACAAGCACCCTACCGGTTTCTATGTTGGACCCAACGTCGAATGGGTGCCACAGGCCTACTTCGTCGACAGCATGAACACGCTGACGACAGAGCCTTATGCCCTGCTGGGATTGAAAGCCGGCTTCGACAATGGCGGCCCGATGTCTGCCTACATCGAGGGGCGCAATCTCACGAACAAGACCTACATAGCCAGCGCCAGCATCATCGATCGAGCGACGGCGACGTCAGCATTGTTTGAGCCGGGCACGGGAAGAGCAGTGTATGCTGGAATGAGGTGTCGATGGTGACGTGCAAATGGCACTCGAGTCTATGTTCGGCTCCGCGGCAGGCTGGCGTTCCGAATGCCGATGCTGACGGCGGCGGAAGGTCGTCGTGGAAGAATGCAGGGCCGTTCTCGGCCCGATCAATCGAGAAAGAGGCAATCAACATGAAGAATATCGGACGAGCTCTCCTTGCAATTTCACTGTTGCTGACCGGCTATGCCGTCGCGCAGGCCGACGAGGTCAAGGCCGGCGATCTCGTCATCTCGCAGGCGTGGAGCCGAGCGACACCAGGCGGAGCCAAGGTGGCCGGCGGCTATCTGACCATCGAGAACAAGGGCACAGTGGCCGACAAGCTGGTCGGCGTTTCCGCCGATATCGCGGGGAAGGCTGAGGTCCACGAGATGGCGATGGACAATGGCGTGATGAAGATGCGTCTGCTCGACAAGGGCCTCGTGATCGAACCCGGCAAGACGGTGAAGTTCGCCCCCGGCGGCTACCACCTGATGCTCCAGGAGCTGAAGGGCCCCTTCAAGCAGGGCGACAAGGTGCCGGTGACGCTTCAGTTCGAGAAGGCCGGCAAGGTCGCCGTCTCCCTCGACGTCCAGGGCGTCGGCGCGCAGGCGCCCGGCGACAGTGGGCACATGATGAAGAAAATGCCTGATCATTCGGGAATGAAGATGTGACGAGCATGATCTGGACCGTCGGGAGACCCAACATGTCGAAGCGAACCTGGCTGATTGTTCTGAGCGTCTTTGCGGCAACGCCAGCGACCGCGCACGTCTTCCTCGAAGGCAAGCAGGCCACGGTCGGTGCTTCCTACAAGGCCGTCTTCGCCGTCCCGCACGGCTGCGCGGGCTCGCCCACGGTGAAAATCCGGGTGCAGATCCCGGAAGGCGTGATCGCGGTGAAACCGATGCCGAAGGCGGGCTGGAGTGTTGACGTGGTCGAGGGCAAATACGCCGGCGAATACGATTATCACGGCAACAGGCTCTCCTCCGGCGTCAAGGAGGTGACTTGGTCCGGCGGCAAGCTGCCGGACAAGAACTATGACGAGTTCGTCATGCACACGGCCCTGACCGACACGCTCAAGCCGAACACGATCCTATACTTCCCCGTCGTCCAGGAATGCGAGACCGGCGTCAGCCGCTGGATCGAGATTCCAGCGGAGGGGGCCGGGCATTCGCGCGAAAACAAATCGCCGGCACCTGGCGTGAAACTCCTGCCGAAACCCTGATGCGCCTGCTCGCCGCGCTCGCGACGCTGCTCCTCGTCGTCGGCTTCGCAACCGGCGTCTCGGCGCACGCGGCGCTGGTCGCGGTCGAGCCGGCGAGCGGCAGCATGCTCGCGAGCGCGCCAAAGGCGGTGGAGTTGCGCTTCAACGAGACAGTGACGCCGGGCGCGATCCGGCTGATCGACGGCGCGGGCAGGGCGCGGGATGATGTGCGCGTCAACGCATCGGGCGAGACCATCTCGGTCGCGATGCCGGCGGACCTGCCGCAGGGCACGGCCGTCGTCAGCTATCGCGTCATTTCGCAGGACGGCCATCCCGTCGCGGGATCGGTGATCTTCTCGATCGGCACGCCGACGGGGACGCAACCTCCCGCAAACGCCGATGGCGGATTGAACGTGCTGATTTGGCTGGCGCGGGTCGGTCTCTATCTTGGCCTGTTCGTCGGCGTCGGCGGCGTGTTCTTTGCGCGCTGGGTTGCGTGGTCGATGACCGGCATGACCGTTCCGCGCGTGGCGCTCGCCATAGGCCTCACGAGCGCGGTGGTGTCCATTGGCGTGTTGGGGCTGGATCTCCTCGGCCTACCGCTATCCGCTCTCGCGACGATGGCTCCCTGGAAAGTCGCATCCGGGACCAGCGCGGGCCCGGCCTCGCTCGTGGCCATCGCTGCCACGCTGTTCGCGTTGCTGGCGCTAGGCAACGCGTGGTGCGCGCGCACTCTGGCGATCATTGCCTTCGTCGGCGTCGGCTTGTCGCTGGCCATGACTGGGCACGCCGCTACGGCACCGCCCGAACTGTTGACCCGGCTGGCAATCTTTCTCCATGGTCTCGGTGTGGCCTTCTGGATTGGGGCCCTCGCGCCGCTGGTCGCCCTGTTGTCAAAGACATCGGCCGCGGCATTGCCCGTCGTGAACCGCTTTGCTCGCATCGCCGCGCTGGCCGTTGGCGTTCTGGCATTGACCGGCCTCGCGCTCGCCATCGTCCAGCTTGAGAAGCCGTCTGCTTTGGTCGAGACCCGCTATGGATTAATCCTCTCGATCAAGCTTGCGCTGGTCCTCTTGCTGCTGGCGCTTGCCGCGCTCAACCGCTTTCGCCTGACTCCGGCTCTGGCGGGGGATCACAAGGCCGCGCAGAGCCTGAAGCGCTCGATCGTGCTCGAATGCGCCATCGCGCTCGGCATCTTCGCCGTCGTCGCCGGCTGGCGCTTCACGCCGCCGCCGCGGACGATCGTTCCAGAGACGCCGCTGGCGATCCACATCCATACAGACAGGGCAATGTTCCAGGTCCTGGTCGCGCCGGGTAAGGCGGGTGTCGACGATTTCGTGCTGCAGCTCATGACCGGCGAGGGGGCGGTGCTTGAGGCCAAGGAGGTGACGCTGACGCTGAGCCTGCCCGAACGCGGCATCGAGCCGATGGAGCGGAACGCCTCGCTCGGGCCGGACCGCTACTGGCACGTGCGCAAGGTCGAACTGCCCTTTGCCGGCCGCTGGCATGTGCGGATCGACGCGCTGGTGACCGATTTCGAGAAGATCACGCTGGAGGACGAGCTCGAGGTGGCGGCGCCCTGAATCGGGCTCTTCGGCACATCACCTCGAATCTGAAGTCGACGGAAAAATGACAGGAATTCCGCTGTGTTAGCGGGTTTTCCTCATTCCCGGTCTTGTGTTTTGGCTCCCAATCCGGTTTCACTGCAAGCCATCACTGATTCCTCGAGTATTGCCATGCGGTTGTCGCGGTTCTTTCTGCCCATCCTGAAGGAAAATCCGAAAGAGGCGGAGATCGTCTCGCATCGGCTGATGCTGCGTGCCGGCATGATCCGGCAGGAGGCCGCCGGCATCTATGCCTGGCTGCCGCTCGGCTTCCGCGTCTTGAAGAAGATCGAGCAGATCGTACGCGAGGAGCAGGACCGCTCCGGCGCGCTTGAGCTGTTGATGCCGACGCTGCAGCTTGCCGACCTCTGGCGCGAGAGCGGCCGCTACGATGCCTATGGCCCCGAGATGCTGCGCATCGCCGACCGGCACAAGCGTGAGCTGCTATACGGGCCGACCAACGAGGAAATGATCACCGAGATCTTCCGCGCCTATGTGAAGTCCTACAAGAGCCTGCCGCTGAATCTCTATCATATTCAGTGGAAATTCCGCGACGAGCAGCGTCCCCGCTTTGGCGTGATGCGCGGCCGCGAGTTCCTGATGAAGGATGCCTATTCGTTCGACCTCAACGAGGCCGCGGCGCGCGTCGCCTACAACAAGATGTTCGTGGCGTATTTGCGCACCTTCGCGCGGATGGGGCTGAAGGCGATCCCGATGCGCGCCGAGACCGGCCCGATCGGCGGCGATCTCAGCCACGAGTTCATCGTGCTGGCCGAAACCGGCGAATCCGGCGTGTTCATTAATCGCGACGTGCTGGACCTGCCGGTGCCGGGCGAGGACGTCGACTACGAGAGCGATTTGACGCCGATCATCAAGCAATGGACCTCGGTCTATGCGGCGACGGAAGACGTTCACGACGCGGCGCGCTTCGAGCAGGAAGTGCCCGCGGACAAGCGGGTGAACACCCGCGGTATCGAGGTCGGGCAGATCTTCTATTTCGGCACGAAATATTCCGACGCGATGAAGGCGCTGGTTGCGGGCCCCGACGGGGTCGACGTGCCGATCCACGGCGGCTCCTACGGCGTCGGCGTCTCGCGCCTGCTCGGTGCCATCATCGAGGCTTGCCATGACGATGCCGGCATTAAATGGCCGGAGGCCGTTGCCCCGTTCCGCGTGTCGATTCTCAACCTCAAGCAGGGCGATGCGGCGGTCGATGCGGCCTGCGAGAAGCTCTATGCGGAGCTGTCCGCCAAGGGCGTCGACGTGCTCTACGACGACACCGACCAGCGCGCCGGAGCCAAATTCGCCGCCGCCGACCTGATCGGCATTCCCTGGCAGATCATGATCGGGCCGAAAGGGCTCGCCGACGGCAAGGTCGAGCTCAAGCGGCGAAGTGACGGCGCCCGTGAGACCATGTCGCCTGCGGACGTGGTCGCAAGACTTGTGGGCTGATAAGGCTGGTCGGCTGAATATTGTTCATCGCCCCAGATTGCGGCCGCCAATCCGGCCACATTTGACCCCGAATCATGGGACTATCGAGCGATGGATGAGACCATGACCGAAACCGTTCAAACTGCGCCTTTTGCGCCATTCGAGTGGATGCTGTCGGCGCGCTACTTACGGGCGCGCCGCAAGGAGGGATTCATCTCGGTCATCGCCGGGTTCTCCTTCCTCGGTATCATGCTGGGCGTGGCGACGCTGATCATCGTCATGGCCGTCATGAACGGCTTCCGCAAGGAGCTGCTCGACAAGATCCTCGGGCTCAACGGCCACATCCTGGTCCAGCCGCTGGAGTCGCCGCTGACCGACTGGAAGGACGTCGCCGACCGCCTCAGCCAGGTCCAGGGCATCCGGCTCGCAGCGCCCGTGGTGGATGGCCAGGCGCTGGCGTCATCGCCGTGGAACGCCTCCGGCGTGCTGGTGCGCGGCATCCGCTCCGACGACCTCAACAACCTCACCTCGATCGCCAAGAACATCAAGCAGGGTTCGCTCGAGGGCTTTGATGACGGGCAGGGGGTCGCGATCGGCCGGCGCCTCGCCGACCAATTGTCGCTGCACGCCGGCGACAGCATCACGCTGGTGGCGCCGAAGGGCGCGGTCACCCCGATGGGCACGACACCGCGCATAAAACCGTACAAGATCGCGGCGGTGTTCGAGATCGGCATGTCCGAGTATGATCTCGGCTTCGTGTTCATGCCGCTCGCGGAGGCGCAGGCCTATTTCAACCGCAGCAACGACGTCACCTCGATCGAGGTCTTCACCACCAATCCGGATCAGATCGTCGCGTTCCGCCAGGCCGTGACGGAGGCGGCGGGCCGGCCGGTGTTCCTGGTGGACTGGCGCCAGCGCAACTCGACCTTCTTCAACGCGCTCCAGGTCGAGCGCAACGTGATGTTCCTGATCCTCACCATGATCGTGCTGGTCGCGGCGCTCAACATCGTCTCCGGCCTGATCATGCTGGTGAAGGACAAGGGCAGCGACATCGCGATCCTGCGCACGATGGGGGCTTCGCAAGGCTCGATCATGCGCATCTTCCTGATCACGGGCGCCTCGATCGGCGTGGTCGGTACGATGGTCGGCTTCATCGTCGGGCTGGTGATCTGCCTGAACATCGAATCGATCAGGCAATTCCTGTCCTGGCTGACCAGCACCGAGCTATTTTCGCCAGAGCTGTATTTCCTGTCGAAGCTGCCCGCCGAGATCGACATCGGCGAGACCTCGGCCGTCGTCATCATGGCGCTGACGCTGTCGTTCCTGGCGACGCTGTATCCGTCCTGGCGCGCCGCGCGCCTCGATCCCGTCGAAGCGCTGCGGTACGAGTGAGGGGCTGATGGAGAGCCAGGGGGCGGAAGATGTACCGGTCATTTATCTCCACGAGATAAAGCGACAGTACTTGCAGGGCGAGGTGCCGCTGACGATCCTCGACGGCGCCAAGCTCGCGCTGTGGGCGGGCCAGTCCGTCGCGCTGGTGGCGCCGTCCGGCTCGGGCAAGTCGACGCTGCTGCACATTGCGGGACTGTTGGAAGCGCCGGACTCCGGCGAGGTCTACGTCAATGGCGCGCCGACCTCGCAACTGCCCGACATCGAGCGCACCCAGCTTCGCCGTACCGACATCGGCTTCGTCTACCAGTCGCACCGGCTGCTGCCGGAGTTCTCGGCGCTCGAAAATGTGATGATGCCGCAGATGATCCGCGGTCTCAAGAAGTCCGAGAGCGTCAAGCGCGCCAAGGAGATCCTGGGCTATCTCGGCCTCGGCGAGCGCATCACGCACCGCCCGGCCGAGCTGTCGGGCGGCGAGCAGCAGCGCGTCGCGATCGCGCGCGCCGTGGCCAATGCGCCGCGGGTGCTGTTCGCGGACGAGCCGACCGGCAATCTCGATCCGCACACCGCGGACCACGTCTTCCAGGCCCTGATGCAGCTCGTCAAGGCGACCAAGGTCTCCATGCTGATCGCGACCCACAACATGGAGCTCGCCGGCCGCATGGACCGCCGCGTGTCGCTGTCGAACGGCCAGGTGGTCGAGCTCGAGTAAAAACCGCGAAAACAACCCCATGCACAGTAGCCAAGTGCTTGGCCGGATTGACGAAAAAAATGGCTCTCCTGGAGCCGTTCAAGGCCGGATCACCGTCAATTTGAACGGTCCGCCATTGGCGGCGGCATGGTCCACCGCCTCATTGGCATGATCGAGATCGAAGGCTGTGGCCTCGTACTCCTCCAGCCTGAGCAGTCCCGCGCGCACCAGCGCGATCAGGCGGCTTGCCGCATCCGGCGGGTACATCCAGACGCCGTGGATGCTGATGCAGTTTCGCATGATCCAGGGGTAGGGCAGCTCGAGGCCGGCGCCGCCCGCCATGCCGACGCCGCCCATCAGCACGACGCGGCCGTAAGCGCGCACCGTCATGATCGCCGCGCGCACCACATTGGTGCTCACCGAGGGCGGCATGATATCAAGCACGCAGTCGATCGGACCGGGTGCCGCGCGCTTCATGCGCTCGCGGTCGTCGTCCTCGTTGCCGGAGAGACTGACCGGCCTGACGCGATCGCCGAAGCGGCGGACGAGGTCGGCCAAGACCTTGTCGTTGCGGCCGGGCGCGACCACGCAGGCCGCGCCCATTGCGAGCGCGACCGAGACGGCCGCGCTGCCGAAATTGCCGGTGGCCCCGCTCACCAGCACGGTCTCGCCCGGCTGAAGATTGGCGGCAAGGAAGCCGCCATAGGGCACCAGCAGCGTCCCCAGCGCGCACCATCGCGTGGCGTCCTCCGGCGTGATCGTGCCGAGCCGTTTCACGTTCTCCGTCGGCACCCGCATCTGCTCGGCGAACGAGCCGTGGCGAAAATGCCGTTGCAGGCGCATGGCGCCGGCACCGGGGGCGGTGAGTCCTTGCAGGGCAATGTCGGGCTCTGTGGCGCCGTCGCGCGAGCGCACCGTCGGATCGCAGAACACCCAGTCGCCAACGCTGAGCTTCGTCGCGTCCGGGCCGACGGCGCGCACCCGGCCGATGCCGCCGGGCCCGGGGATGATCGGCAGCTCGAGCGCATAGTTGCGCGCCCCGCTGAAGACCTCGTTCATGTAGGACAGCACCCGCGTTGCGATGACGTCCACGATGACCTCGCCCGTGCCGAGCACAGGGTCCGCGGCTTCCTCAATCGCAAGCGGCGATCCAAATGACTTCAATACGGCAGCTTTCATGATCTCACCTCAAAGTGGAGTGAAGCCCATATGCGCCGCCTTTCCAGGCCCGGGAAGGCCTGGTATTATCCTAGTATTCCCCTAGTCCTCCATCGAGGCACGTCACCATGGCCGACCCACGCCGCGTCGAATTCGGCGACTTCCTCCGCTCCCGCCGCGAAAATCTGTCGCCGAAGACGGTCGGGCTTCCCGCCGGCCGGCGACGCCGCACCGCGGGCCTGCGCCGCGAGGAGGTCGCGCAGCTCGCCGGCATCGGCGTCGACTGGTACATCCGGCTCGAACAGGGCCGCACCGTCAGCCCCTCAGTCACCACCGTCGACGCGCTTGCCCGCGCCTTGCGCCTCAGCAAGACCGAGCACGCCCATCTCAAGGCGCTGGCGCGCGACGGCGACAAGCGCGCGTTCACGCGCGAGATCGTGCCGCCGCCCGTTCGGCGGATGATCGAGAGCCTGGCGCAGCCGGCCTACGTCACGGGGCGGCGCTGGGACGTGCTGGCCTGGAACGACGCCGCCGAGGAGATCTTCGGGTTCGGACAATTGCCCGAGCAGGACCGCAACACGCTGCTGCTGGTGCTGACGAACAAGCAGACGCGAAAATTTTACGGTGCCGGCTGGGCCGACGTCGCCAAGAGCATGGTCGCGATGTTTCGCGCCACTCACGACGTCTGGGCCGGCGATCCCGCCTTTACGGACTTGTTGACGCGGCTGCGCCAGGGCAGTCCGGAATTCGTCAAATGGTGGGAAGCGCACGAGATCCGCAGCACTGCCGCGGGCCTCAAGACCATGAACCATCCGACCAAGGGCGTGCTCCGGTTCGAGCACACCAGCTTTCAGGCCAATGACGATCCGGCGCTGAAGCTCGTGATCTACACGCCGGTTTAGATTGCGGAAGCACAGGGTCCGAGTTCGTCATGTATGACGGTCGATGATCTGAAGCAGCCGGTCGCAGGATGCCTCGATCCTCTTGTGGGGAGATGTGGCGACGCCCAGCAACAGGCCGGATCGCGCCGAGGCCGCAGACGCATGCCATAGCGACAGCGGCGTGGGCGCCAATCCAAACGATGCCGCTTCCCGCGCGATCGCGACGTCGGAGGTTCCGTCCGGCAGTCTCAGGACCGCGGCCAATCCGGCGATCGCAACGTCCTTCGCAATGTCCTTGGCACGTGCCTTCAAATATTTCAGCAGCGCATCGCCTTGCGCGGCATAGGCCCGCTTCGTGCGTCGAAGATGCCGTAGATAGTGGCCGTCGCGGATGAATTCGGCGGTTGCGAGTTGTACGGAGGGCCCGGGCGCCGGAGCGAGGCATGCCGCAACCCCGGCAAAACGGGAAGCCAGAGAGGCGGGTGCAACGACGAAGCCCAGCCGCAAGGCAGGAGTCAGGGTCTTGCTGAAAGACCCGATGTGAATGACGCGCCCGAAACGATCGAGAGAGGCGAGCGCCGGTGTGGCCCGGCCCCTCAGCTGAAGCTCGCTCAGATAGTCGTCCTCGATCACCCACACCCGCTCATGGGCGGCCCAGTCGAGAAGGCGTGAACGTCTGGCCAGCGACAATGTGGAGCCAAGCGGTGCCTGCTGTCCCGGGGTCACGACGACCAATGCAGCATCAGGTGCGTGTTTCAGGCCGTAACCGACGTCGATGCCGTCCGCGTCAACCGGAATCGGCGTGATCGACAACCTTGCAAGCTCAAGCCCGTGCCGTGTGAAGGGGAAGCCCGGGTCCTCCATCCAGACCTTTTTCTGCTCGAGGCAGAGAACCCGGAGTGCCAGTCCGAGCCCGCTGCTGAAGCCGCCGGTGATGATGATCTGCGACGGTGCACATTCGATCCCCCTCGCCAGCGCCAGATACGCAGCGATGTCGCGCCTCAATTCCAGCTCGCCGCGGGGATCCCGGTAGATAGCCGGTGCGCTCGTCTCCGCGCGCACCGCCCGTATGCGCATCCTCGCGAACAGCTTGGCAGGAAAGGTCTCGTGAGCGGGCACACCCATCTGGAAAACGGCCGGTCCCGCAGTGAGCTCCTGGTACATCTCCATGAACGAGCCGGGGTGGGGAGCTGCTTCCTGCCGAGGGGGAAAGGCGGGCCGATCCGCAACATGCGTTCCGGTCGCGCGCGACGCGACGATCAATTGCGCGGAGGAGAGCTTTTCGTAAGCCGAACGCACGGTGCCGCGCGCGACACCCAGCTGAGCCGCCAAATCCTGCCAGGACGGCAGACGAGCTCCCGGCGACAGCACGCCGCTCTCGATGGCAGCTCCGATACCTCTGCGGATTTGTTCCGCCAATGGCGTCTTCGCAGATCGATCGAGCTCCAGCCGCAGCGGTTTGACCATGCCTTCGTGGTACACGATTTTTGTCCATTCTTGGTGCTTTTTTGTAGACCAGTGCGAGGACATTTATCGGGCAAGGAATGTATCCGGCGACCGCCGCCGAACAGAACCGATCATGGAGTATGAAAATGGCCAAGCGTCTCGATTACGACCGCATCGCACCCGCAGGGATGAAAGCGCTCGGCGGCGTCTACGGCTATGTCATGCAGAGCAATCTTCCTGCCACGCTCGTCACTCTGGTCTATCTGCGCATTTCGCAGATCAACGGCTGCGCCTACTGCCTCGACATGCACACGCGCGATCTGCTGAAGAGCGGACAGAAGATCGAAAAGATCGCGCTGGTGCAGACCTGGGCGGAAGGCGGTCATCTCTTCGACGAGCGGGAGCGTGCCGCCCTCGCATGGGCCGAAACGGTGACCCTTGTGGCTGAAACCGGCATCCCGGATCAAGCTTACGAGGCTGCCCGCGCCGTCTTCCAGGAGCGCGAACTCGTCGATCTCACCATCGCGATCGGCCTGATGAACGCGTACAATCGCATGGCAATCAGCTTCCGAAATACGCCACAGGCCGCGAAGGAGGAGATGGCAGCCTGACCGCGGTGCCAGACGGCAAGAGGGTACAGACATGCCTTCGACTGCGACGGCATGTCCTGAGAAATCGGCGATTCAAGGCAGGAGCTTGATATGACCATCGCAATTTCCGGCGTGAAGATTCCCGACAGTAAGATCGCATGGGAGGCCGCCGAGCTGGTGCGCCAGTACGAAAACGACATGTTGTTCAACCACTCGGTCCGCGTCTTTGTGTTCGGCGCGATCAAGGGACATCGGCAAAATCTAAAATTCGATTCCGAGCTGCTCTACATCGCGGCGCTGTTCCACGATCTCGGGCTTGTCGACCATTACCATACACAGACCAAGCGATTTGAAGTTGATGGCGCCGATGCCGCCCGCGAATTTCTGAGGGGACACGGCATTGACGAGCCAAAGGCCGATCTGGTTTGGGAGGCGATCGCGTTACATACGACGCCTGGAATTCCACAATACATGCGGCCGGAAATCGCTCTCACGAATGCGGGCGTTTTGGTCGACGTCGTGGGGATTGGCTATGATGAGTACACGCCGGAGCAGCGCGACCAGGTGACCACCGCATTTCCGCGCGGTGACTTCAAGAACGAGTTCCTTCAGATACAAACCTGCTCAGCCTTGAAGAAGCCGCAGACCACGTTCGGGACTGTTAATTTCGATTACATCGAAGATCACGACCCCACATTTCACAAGCCGAACGCATGCACTCGCATCCGCAACACGCCCTGGCAGAGCTGACCGTCGGCGCGATGTTCGAGTTGCGCTACGTTGACTCATGGCGACGTTGCGGCCGGGGGCGTTACGCTGGCGTTCGGCTGCTGAATGGCCGGCCACGGGCTCTTGGGAGCCGGCGTCGCCGCCGCGCATGACGTCGCAAGCTGCGGCCACACTGACGTCAGGCCCGTCAGGTCGATGTCGAATTTCGTGATGTCCGCCTTGTCGTCGGGTAGCAGCATGGTTTCGCGGACATGCAGGGAGCGGGACGCCAGGATCGCCTTGACCATCTCGGGATCGATGCTGCCGCGCCAGACCTCATATTTTCCGGCCCGCAATGCAGACCCTCCGGCCGTCTTGTCCGGAGCGGCGTTCGCCGTCACCAGGATGGTGCTCTTGCCGACGGCCGTCTCGTCGATCTCGCCCGCGAATGTCAGCGGCACGCGCTTTCCGCTTTCGCAAGACAGACGCCATTCTCCATAGGCCGGAACGAAGCGCCGTTCTCCTTCTTCAGCATCGCGATCTTGCGGACGAAGGGGCGCGCTTCGTTTTCCAGTTTCCAGGGTCCGTCCGCCACGTCTGGATTGGTAATCTGGCGACCAGGTGGGAGCAGGCAGAACGGCAGCCTCCCAGGGGACGGTGACGACGGGAACCTAAATGCCATCATGCGGTTATCGCGCAGACAATTTGCGCGACCCGGCTGCATCACTCAGAAAGTCAGGCGGGCTACCTGTGGTCGAAGCGAACAGCAGCGGGACGATCAAACGGCTGGCTCCTCGTGGAGCTAGGGAAGTGGCAGGGGAAGACCAATGACGACAGCGACCGGGGTCCGCTCGGCCGATCGCAATTCCGTCTTAGCCACACTCGGCGACTACATCCGAGAGATCAGCAATCCCGACGATCTCGCCTACGCCGCGGCGGAGCTGCTCGGCCGCAGCCTGAACGTCAGCAGGGCAGGTTACGGCACGGTCGACACCTCAGCCGAGACCATCACCATTGTCCGCGACTGGAACGCACCGGGCATCCTGAGCCTCGCAGGCGTGCTGCAGTTTCGCGACTATGGCAGCTACATCGAAGACCTCAAGCGGGGCGAGACCGTCGTCTGTGCCGATGCGGAGAAAGACCCTCGCGTCGGCGATCGTGCCAATGCTCTCGAGGCGATCTCTGCGCGCGCGCTCGTCAACATGCCGATCTCGGAGCCCGACGGGGTCGTGGCGCTGCTCTATCTGAACGATGCCAAGCCGCGCGAATGGAGCCCCGAAGAGCTGGAGCTTATTCGCGATGTTGCCGAGCGCACACGCACGGCCGTCGAGCGCCGCCGTGCGGAAACGGCTGTGCGGGAGAACGAAGCCCGCCTGCTTTTCCTGGACGCACTCAACAAGGAGACGGCCAGGACTCGCGATGCCGACGGCGTGATGGCGGTCACGACCAAAATGGTCGGCGAGCATCTCGGCGTCTCGAACTGCGCCTACGCCGACATGGATCCGGACCAGGACGGCTTCACCATACGCGGCGATTGGGCCGCGCCCGGCGCAATGCATATCATCGGTCACTACAGTCTGGCCGATTTTGGCAAGCAGGCGGTGCGAGAGTTGAGTGCGGGCAGGCCGCTCATCATCAATGACAATCTAAGGGAGATTGCGCCGGACGAAGCCGCCACTTTCCAGAACATCGGGATCGGTTCGACGATTTGCATGCCCTTGGTGAAAGAAGGGCGACTGACCGCCCTGATGGCGATTCATCACCGCGGCCCGCACCAGTGGACGCCGCGCGAACTCGCCTTGCTCACCGAAGTGACCGAGCGATCGTGGGCCCACATCGAGCGCGTCCGATCGGAACAGGCGGCGCGGGAGGCTGCCGAACGACTGACGCTTGCCAACAAGGCGGCTGGTATCGGCACCTGGGACTACGACCCGGTCAACAACGTTCTTCGATGGGATAGCCGCTGCAAGGAGGTGTTCGGTTTATCACCGGACGCCGAAGTCAGCTATGAAGGGTCGTTCCTGAAGGGGCTTCATCCCGAGGACAGGCAGCGCGCCCACGAGGCCGTCTCCGCAGCGCTGACGCCGCACTCTCGGCCAAACTACAACATGGAATACCGGACCATTGGTATCGAGGATGGGGTCGAACGCTGGATCGCCGCGACCGGTCAAGCCATCTTTGCCGACGGCCAGGCTGTTCGGTTCATCGGAACGGTTCTGGATATCACCGCGCAAAAGAAAACCGAGCGTCATCTCAGAATACTGAATGATACCGGGGCCTCGGTCTCTCGCGAACGCGACCTCGACAAGATCGTCCAGATCGTCACGGATGCCGGCGTCGGACTCACGGGTGCTCAATTCGGCGCCTTTTTCTACAACGTTCTGGCGCCGGATGGCGGCAGCTATATGCTGTATTCGCTGTCCGGTGCCTCGCCATCCGCGTTTGAAAACTTTCCGATGCCGCGCAACACCGCCCTCTTTGGCCCGACTTTCGAGGGCTCCGGCGTGGTGAGGTCCGACGACATTCTGCAGGACCCCCGCTATGGCAAGAACGCGCCGCGGAAAGGCATGCCCGAGGGCTATCTTCCGGTCCGATCCTATCTGGCGGTCCCTGTGATCTCGCGCACCGGCGAAGTCTTCGGCGGACTTTTCTTCGGTCACGCCGAGACGGGTAAATTCCAGACCGAGCATGAATCCGCATTGCTTGGTATTGCGGGCCATGCCGCCACCGCTATCGATAACGCCCAGCTCTTGACCCGGCTCGAGGCGCTCAATGCGGGATTGGAGCAACGTGTTGCCGACGAAATCGCCGAGCGCATGAAAGCTGAAGAGCAATTGCGGCAATCCCAGAAGATGGAAGCCGTCGGTCAATTGACCGGAGGCATTGCTCACGACTTCAACAATATGCTGGCCGTGATTCTCGGTAGCCTGAACCTTGCCAAGCGGCGGCTCAGCAGGGGAGAGGTCAGCATAGACCGCTTCATCGAGGGCGCCATCGACGGTGCAAATCGCGCAGCTACGTTGACGCAGCGACTGCTCGCGTTCTCGCGCCAGCAGCCGCTCGCGCCTGAAGTCGTGGACATCAACAAGATGGTCGGCGGGATGAGCGAGCTGCTCGAGCGGTCGCTTGGCGAGCTAATCCGCCTCGATACGGTGCTGACGGCGGGCCTCTGGCGGGTCAAGGCAGACCCGGCCCAGCTCGAAAGCGCCGTGATCAATCTCGCGGTCAATGCGCGCGATGCCATGCCGAAGGGCGGCAGGCTGACGATAGAAACCAGCAACGCCTCGATAGACCGAAAATATGCTCGCGAGTATGCACTCGCACCCGGGCAGTACGTTCTCGTCGCCGTGACGGACAACGGCACGGGAATTCCGGCCGATGTGCTCGGCAAGGTGTTCGATCCGTTTTTCACGACCAAGGTCGTGGGCAAGGGGACCGGCCTCGGCCTCAGTCAGGTCTATGGTTTCGTGCGGCAGTCGGGCGGCCATGTCAAAATTGACTCGGAAGTCGATGTTGGCACGACCGTGAAGATCTACCTTCCACGCTTCGCCGGCGAGGAGGCGGGCTCAGATCTGTCGCAGGAAGAGACACCCGCCGGTGCGAGCCATCAGAACGAAACCATTCTCGTCGTGGAAGACGACGAGCGCGTCCGCAGCATGTCGTCCGAAAGCCTGCGCGAACTTGGCTATACCGTCATCGAGGCAGCCAGCGCCAAAGAGGCGATCAGGACGATCGAAAATGGTTTCGTTCCGGATCTGCTGTTCACGGATGTCGTCATGCCCGACATGACCGGCGCCGAGCTGGCGGCCGAGCTGTCGAGACGTTTCCCGGCGCTGAAAGTGCTGTTCACCACCGGCTACACGCGCGATGCAATCGTTCACAATGGCGTGCTCGATGCCGGCAAGCATCTGCTTCCGAAGCCCTTCGCTATCGAAGACCTGGCTGCCAAAGTCCGCAGCTTGCTTGACGATATCTGAACGCGCTTTGGAAACGATCTCTCCCGTTTGCAAGCCGCCGTCACAAGGGCTATGTCCCGGCTTTCGGAAGAGCATGACATGACAATCTCGGATGACAACGACCTCGCGCGCCTGAAAGAAATCGGGCGCATCGTCGCCAATATCCTGGAGGCAATGGGGAAGGCGCTCGAGCCGGGCATGACCACCTCCGAGCTCGATCGGATCGGGCGTGTACTGCTGGAGGCTGCCGGCGCACGTTCGGCTCCGGAGCTGGCCTACGACTTTCCGGGCGCAACCTGCATCAGCGTGAACGAGGAGATCGCTCATGGCATCCCGGGCGATCGGCGGATCGCGCGTGGGGACCTCGTGAACATCGACGTGTCAGCCGAGAAGAACGGCTTCTTTGCGGATACGGGAGCATCGTTCGCCGTTCCACCCGCAACGCGAGTGGTCGAACGTCTTTGCAGGGATGGCCGGCGCGCAATGTGGACGGGCCTGCAGCAGGTTGGAGCCGGCAAGCCGATCGCCGGAATCGGTCAGGCCATCGGGACATTTGCGCGGAAGAACGGTTACAGCCTGGTCAGGAACCTTGCCAGTCACGGTGTCGGCCTGTCGCTCCACGAAGAGCCGACGGAGATCGCAACATGGCCCGACCGCTCCGAACGCCGCATCATGAGCGAAGGCCTCGTGTTCACCGTCGAGCCGTTCCTGTCTCTCGGCGCCGAATGGGCACAGGATGGCGATGATCCTTGGACGCTCTACAGCAGCCCCGAGGCGCCGACCGTTCAATACGAGCACACGGTGATCGCCACGCGAAGCGGACCGTTGATCGTGACGATGGCTGGTTAAGGAGGCGTCCTCAAGCCACCGGATCTCGGGCCGCATCCAAAAGGCGGGCCGCATATCAGAGTCCCGATTTAATTGATGCGCCGCGAGTGGCGAGGGGGCTTCTTCTGCGCGAAATACGGGTTCGCTACGCACGTCGCCGACCGACCGACTGCTAGAAATCTGCACTGCTCGAGCGAGGTGTAGCGGCAATCGAAATAGCCAACGGGGCCGTAGATCTGCATGCAGACCGGATAGCTCGGATCATAGGTCTGCGCGCGCGCAGGCGCGCCCGCGAGGAGCAGGCCGATCGCGAGGAGCGCGAGGCGAGTGCGACGCATCTCAGCGCGGCACGTAGTAACCGGGTGAATAACCCGGCACCTGCGCGCGCGGCCTGTTCTGATACGCATAGGGGTCATCGCTCTGACCTGCGAAATAAGGGTTCGCGATGCAGGTGAGGGCGCGGCCCGACGAACTCGCCTGGCACTGCGCGTAACTGTCGAACGTGCAATTGCTCAGCCCCGGCCATTCATCGCCGGTCAGGCAGAAGGCATGGTGGGTCCCGAACGCGCGCGCAGGCACGCTTGCGCTGAGCGTGAGCCCAAATGTGGCGAGGGCGAGCGAAAATATGGCGACAATGGGGAGGGCAATTCGTCTGCGCATTCAATTCTCCAATCACGCGAACGTGCGCGCGACGTTGTCACGCGCGTGTGCCGCAGATGTCGTGTAATCGACAATGGAACTCGTGAAAACACTTGTTTCAAAGGGCTTCCAGCGCGCGCTGGTAAATCTTCATTAATGAAGCGCGATCCTTTGGCGCGGACTGTGGCGTCGAGGTTACAGCAATTCCGTCGCGCGCTGGTATGACGACGCCACGGCCCGGGGGCCTAACGACGAAACTGGAACGGGAATCAAATGAACAAGAATCTGTTGCTTGCTGCTGTGAGCCTTGTCGCGCTCGGCGCGACCGCACCGGCGCTGGCTGCTGACCTCGCTGCGCGGCCTTACACCAAGGCGCCGGCGATGGTTGCCGCGATCTACGACTGGAGCGGCTTCTACATCGGTATCAACGGCGGCGGCGGTTCCGCCCATTCGACCTGGGATCTCGTCGGCGGTGGCCGCGAGGGTTCGCACGATGCGACCGGCGGCACGGTCGGCGGCCAGATCGGCTACCGCATGCAGTCGGGCCAGTGGGTGTTCGGCATCGAAGGTCAGGGCAACTGGGCTGACTTCTCTGGCGACAACGTCAGCGCGCTGTTTGCGACGCGCAACCGCTCCAAGATCGACTCGTTCGGTCTCATCACCGGTCAGATCGGCTACGCCTGGAACAACGTCCTCGTTTACGCCAAGGGCGGTGCGGCTGTCGCCGGCAGCAAGTATGAAGTCTCGACCCTTGGCGGCGCGCTGCTGTCCTCGAACGATCAGACCCGTTGGGGTGGCACGATCGGTGCCGGCCTCGAGTACGGTTTCGCCCCGAACTGGTCGGTTGGCGTCGAGTACAACCACATCTTCCTGCAGGACAAGAACGTCACCTTCGCGCTGGTGCCCTCGACCGATCGCATCCGTCAGGACGTCGACATGGGCCTCGTCCGCCTGAACTACAAGTTCGGCGGCCCGAGCCTCGGCCGTTACTGAGTAGATGCCTGATATCGATCGCTCGACTTCGAGCGGTCGGCGAAAGCCCCGGCCATCGGCCGGGGCTTTTTTGTTGTTGGACTTCAGCGGGTTAACCATTCCGTTTCGAGACGGTCGAGATGGCTTGACTCCTGAGAACGAAATGAGAACAATGTTCTTCATACGTTCTCACCATGGAGTAAGCCATGTTCAGGATTTTCGTCGAAGAAGCCGCCGCGCTAGCCTCGATCGCGCTGTTTGTCGGGATGATCGCGATCTGGGCCCAGGTGCTCCCGCAGCTCTAGGCGCTGGCCAGGTTGGGGAAAAGCAGGACGACGCGGCCGATTGGCCGCTCTGGCGTGGACTCTGGCAGCGTGACGCCCCACCATTATGAGGCGAGTCGGCCGGGCGAGTGCAGGATGCCTCCCGTGCCGGTGACCGCTCCATCTCATCTGCAAGAGGCCGTCACGCGACCATGCCGAGCGCCGGATTTGTCCACCTTCACGTTCACTCGGCCTATTCGCTGCTCAAGGGCTCGATCAAGATCGCCAAGCTCGCGGAGCTTGCCAAGAAAGACCATCAGCCGGCGCTGGCGTTGACCGACACCGACAACATGTTCGGTGCGCTGGAGTTCTCCGACAAGATGGCGGGCTCCGGTATCCAGCCGATCGTGGGCTGCGAGATCGCGATCGAGTTCGGCGACCAGGATCCCACTGCGCGTAACGTGCTGCTGCCCTCGCGCGTGGTGCTGCTGGCCGCGCAGGAGCGCGGCTATCGCAGTCTGATGCGGCTGAACTCGCGCGCCTTCATGGAGACGCCCGACACTCATGCTCCCCACATCAAGTTCGACTGGCTCGAAGGCGAGACCGAAGGCCTGATCGCGCTGACGGGCGGTCCGGACGGGCCGATCTCGCTGGCGCTTGCCGGCGGTTATAGCGAGCTCGCGGCGGCGCGCTGCGAGCGTCTGGCCAGCCTGTTCGGGGACCGCCTCTACGTCGAATTGCAGCGCCACAACATCGAGAAGGAGCGGCGGGTCGAAAGCAGCCTGATCGACATCGCCTTTACCAAGGGCCTGCCGCTGGTCGCGACCAACGAGCCGTATTTCGCCGCGACCGACGATTACGAAGCCCATGACGCGCTGCTCTGCATCGCCGGCGGGCGGCTGATCGCGGAGACCGAGCGCGAGCAGCTTACGCCCGATCACCGCTTCAAGACCCGCGCCGAGATGGCGGTGCTGTTCGCCGACATTCCGGAGGCGCTGGCCTCGACGGTCGAGATCGCCGAGCGCTGCTCGTTCCGGCCGATGACGCGCAAGCCGATCCTGCCGTTCTTCACGGTCGGCGCTGCCGCAAGCTCCGATGCCGCCGCGGTCGAGGCGGCCGAATTGAAGCGGCAGGCGGAGGAGGGGCTCGCCAACCGCCTGCGCGTGCACGGGCTGTCGCAGGGCACGACGGAAGAAGACTACAACGCGCGGCTTGCGTTCGAGCTCGACGTCATCATGCGCATGAAGTACGCGGGCTACTTCCTGATCGTCTCCGACTTCATCAAATGGGCAAAGGGCCAGGGCATTCCGGTCGGGCCAGGCCGTGGCTCCGGCGCGGGCTCGCTGGTTGCGTGGGCGCTGACCATCACCGACCTCGACCCGATCAAGTTTGGTCTGCTGTTCGAGCGCTTCCTCAATCCGGAACGCGTCTCGATGCCGGATTTCGACATCGACTTCTGCCAGGACCGCCGGGGGGAGGTGATCAGATACGTCCAGGAGCGCTACGGTCGCGACCAGGTCGCGCAGATCATCACCTTCGGTACGCTGCAGGCGCGCGGCGTGCTGCGCGACGTCGGCCGCGTGCTGCAGATGCCCTATGGCCAGGTCGACAAGCTCACCAAGCTCGTGCCGCAGAATCCGGCCGCGCCGGTGACGCTGGCCGCCGCGATCGAGAGCGAGCCGAAGCTCCAGGCGTTCCGCGACGAGGACCCGGTGGTGGCGCGCGCCTTCGACATCGCGCAGCGCCTCGAAGGCCTGACCCGTCACGCCTCGACGCATGCGGCCGGCATCGTGATCGGCGATCGCCCCTTGAGCGAACTCGTGCCGATGTATCGCGATCCCAAATCCGACATGCCGGTGACCCAGTTCAACATGAAATGGGTCGAGCCCGCGGGCCTCGTGAAGTTCGACTTTCTCGGTCTGAAGACGCTGACCGTGCTCGACGTCGCGTGCAAACTGCTCAAGCCGCGCGACATCCATGTCGATCTCGCGACGCTGCCGATCGACGATGCCGAAAGCTACCAGATGCTGGCGCGTGGCGAGGTGGTCGGCGTGTTCCAGGTTGAAAGCCAGGGCATGCGGCGCGCGCTGGTCGACATGCGCCCCGACCGTTTCGAGGACATCATCGCGCTGGTCGCGCTCTATCGACCGGGTCCGATGGCGAACATCCCGACCTATTGCGCGCGCAAGCACGGCGACGAGGAGCCGGAATATCTCCACCCCGTGCTGGAGCCGATTCTCAAAGAGACCTTCGGCGTCATCATCTACCAGGAACAGGTGATGCAGATCGCGCAGGTGATGTCGGGCTATTCGCTCGGCGACGCCGACCTGCTGCGCCGCGCCATGGGCAAGAAGATCCGCGCCGAGATGGAGAAGCAGCGCGAGATCTTCGTCGCAGGCGCAGTGAAGAACGGCGTGCCGAAGGGGCAGGCCGATACCATCTTCGAGCTGCTGGCGAAATTCGCCGACTACGGCTTCAACAAGAGCCACGCGGCGGCCTATGCGCTGGTGTCCTACCACACCGCCTACATGAAGGCGCATTACCCGGTGGAGTTCATCGCGGCGTCGATGACGCTCGATCTCAACAATACCGACAAGCTGTCCGAATTCCGCGCCGAGGCGCAGCGCCTCGGCATCAAGGTCGAGCCGCCCAACGTCAATCGCTCCGGCGCGACTTTCGAGGTCGGCGACAAGACCATCTACTACGCGCTCGCGGCGCTGAAGGGCGTCGGCATTGCGGCCGTCGAGCAGATCATCGCGGAGCGGACCAAAAACGGCTTGTTCACCTCGCTCGCCGACTTCGCCGCGCGAGTGTCGCCGCGCGCGATCAACAAGCGCATCATCGAAAGCCTCGCTGCTGCGGGCGCCTTCGACACCCTGGAGCCGAACCGGGCGCGGGTCTTCGCCGGCGCCGACTCGATTCTCGCCGCATGCCAGCGGGCGAACGAAGCTGCAACCATCGGCCAGAACGACATGTTCGGCAGCTCGGCCGACGCGCCGACGATCATGCTGCCGCAGATCGAGCCCTGGTTGCCGGCCGAGCGGCTGCGCCGCGAATATGACGCGATCGGCTTCTTCCTGTCGGGGCATCCGCTCGACGATTACGCCACCGTGCTGAAGCGGCTGCGCGTGCAGTCCTGGGCCGAGTTCTCGCGCGCGGTGAAGACCGGCGCCACGGCAGGCAAGGTCGCCGCCACGGTGGTGTCGCGCATGGAGCGGCGGACCAAGACCGGCAACAAGATGGGCATCATGGGGCTCTCTGATCCCACGGGTCACTTTGAGGCGGTGCTGTTCTCCGAAGGCCTCGCGCAATATCGCGACGTGCTGGAGCCGGGCGCCGCGGTGCTGCTCCAGCTCGGCGCCGAGCTTCAGGGCGAGGACGTCCGCGCCCGCGTGCTCCACGCCGAACCGCTGGACGAGGCCGCGGCCAAGACCCAGAAGGGCCTGCGCATCTTCGTGCGCGACACCAAGCCGCTGGAATCGATCGCCAAGCGTCTCGCCGGTCCCGACATGGCCGGTTCGAACGGCGCCGCGCCGAAGGTCGGCAGTCCGGGCACCGCGCCCCGCTCCAACGGCGACGGCGAGGTCTCGCTGGTCATGATGCTCGACGTCGAGACCGAGGTCGAGATGAAGCTGCCCGGCCGCTTCAAGGTCTCGCCGCAGATCGCCGGCGCCATCAAGGCGGTCGCCGGCGTGGTGGACGTGCAGCAGCTCTGATCGGCGCTGAACGTCCTGCGTGCTCCCGGCGGATGTTGTGGTTTCGTCACGTCATTGCGGCTATGATCACGGCGATGCCATCGTCCACCTCGCCGGGAGGAAACGCGACATGTGCGACAAATGCTCTGAAGCTCTGCAGCGAAATACCGGGCCGTCGCGGCGGTCCGCAATGCTGTTTGGCGCCGCGGCGTTCGGCCTTGCCTTCGCCGGCAATGCCTTCGCCAAAGAGACCAAGACGCCGCCAAAGCCGCAGAACGTGCTGTCACCCGATGGGTCGTTGAAACGCCTGGTGGAAGGCAACGCGCGCTACGTCGACGGCGTGTCGCGGCGGCATGATTTCAAGCACGAGCGCGAGGCGTTGGTCGGCGGACAGAACCCGTTTGCCGCCGTGCTGAGCTGTGCCGATTCGCGCATCGCGCCGGAATATGCCTTCGACACCGGCCGCGGCGACCTGTTCGTCTGCCGCGTCGCCGGAAATTTTGCCGGCACCGAAACCATCGCCAGCATGGAATACGCGGTGGCCGTACTGAATACGCCGCTGATCCTCGTGCTCGGCCATGACGCTTGCGGCGCGGTCGATGCGACGCTGAAGGCGATCAAGGACAACAAGCCGCCGCCGGGCCATATTCCCTCGCTGGTCGATGCGATCACGCCCGCCGCCAAGGCTGCGATGCAGCAGGGCGGGGACGTCCTCGACAAGGCGATCCGGCAGAACGTCATCGACAACGTCGCGAAGCTGAAATCGGCGGCGCCGATCCTCAACGCGGCCGTGGAGCAGGGCAAGCTGAAAATCGTCGGCGGCATCTATCGGCTCACGACGGGAACGGTCGACCTGATCGCGCAGGGCTGAACCGGCTGACTTCGCCTCACGCCGGTGCGTCGCCGCGTCACTTACGCGGAGCTGACGCCGGAGCGGGGTGGCCATGCCGCCGCCTCAATCCAAGCCTTCGCTATTTGGAAGCCTTTCGTTCAAGTGCCATTCAGCTGGCCGCGCGTCTGATGCGTGGCGGCACCTCAACAACAAAACGGGCAAGCAAGCCATGCGTGGGACGCTCAGAGCCTTCATTTGCCTTCTCCTGCCGATCGCGGTCCTTGCCGCGGGCGCGCCGGAGCCGGCCCGTGCGCAGCAGCAGGAAAAGCGTATCGCGCTCGTGGTCGGCAACGGCGCTTATGCCAAGTCGCCGCTGGCGACGACGGCAAACGATGCCGGCCTGATCGCGCAGACGCTGCAGGCGGCGGGCTTCGACGTCGTCGGCGCCCGCGATCTCGACGGCGACACGCTGCGCAAGAGCTTTCGCGATTTCATCCAGAAGGCGCAGGCCTCCGGACCGGGCACCGTCGCGATGGTGTATCTCGCCGGCTATGGCGTGCAGCTTGCGGGTGAGAACTATTTCATCCCGGTCGACTCCAACATCACCCGCGACACCGACATTCCGACCGAAGGCTTGCGCATCGGCGACTATCTCCGCCAGCTCGCCTCCGTTCCGCTCAAGGCCAACATCGTCGTGCTCGACGCCGCGCGGGCGCAGCCCTTCGTGGAGGGCGGCCAGCAGATCGCGAGCGGACTTGCGCTGGTCGAGCCCGACGCCAACATGCTGATCGCGTTCAACGCCGCGCCCGGCACGGTGGCGCCCGAGGAGCCCGGACCTTACGGCATCTATGCGCAGTCGCTAGCGGAGATGATCCGCACCGGCGGCCTGCCGCTGCCTGAAGTGTTCGACCGCGTTCGCCTGCGCGTCAACGAGGCCAGCAAGGGCGCGCAGGTGCCCTGGAACGAGCAGAAGATATCGGCGCAATTCTCGTTCTTCGAGCGCGGGCCCGACGCGCCGCCGCCGGAGGCCGCGCCCGACCAAGTCGCTGCGATCCGCAACAAGCCGATCCGCGATCTCGGCGTGCAGGATGCCTATGCCGCCGCGCTCACGCGCGACACGCTGCCGGCCTACGAAGAGTTTCTCTCCGCCTATCCCGGCGACCCGCTGTCGAAGCGCGTGTTGGTGATCGTCGCGGCGCGCCGCGAGGCCATCACCTGGCGGCGGACCTATCGTACCGACACGCCGGAAGCCTATTGGTCGTATCTGCGTCGCTATCCGCGCGGTCCGCATGCGGCGGATGCGCGCCGGCGCCTGGCGATTCTCACCGCGCCGCCCGAGCCGCCGCCGAGCTTCGCGATGATCGACTACGACGTGCCGCCACCGCCGCCGGAGGAGGTGGTCTATGTCGATCGTCCCGTACTGTATTTCAGCGATCCGGATTTTGGCTTCGCGCCGCCACCGCCGCCGCCGGTCTACTATCTGCCGCCGCCGCCGCCGGATTTCGTCGTGCTGTCGCCGCCGATGCCGGTGATCGGCCTGTTCGTGCTGCCGCAGCCGATGTTCGTGCCGATTCCCGTGTTCGTCAGGCCGCCGGTCTATGTCGCACCGCCGCCGAACAACATCATCTATCAGAACATCCATAATACGACGGTCATCAACACAGTGATCAACCAGCCGCCGGCACCGCCGGTGGGTGTGGGTGCGGGTGCGGGTACCGGAGCGGGACCGGGTAATCTCACACCGGCCATTGCCGGGCGCACCAATCCGGCTGGTCCAGCCATGCCGCAGGCGGTCCTGCAGCGTGCCGCCCTGATTCAGCAGGGCAAGGCGCCGATGCCGCCGAGCGCGACGATGCGGCCGACGGCGAGGCCAGGAACGCCTCCGGCGACGCCCGCCAATGCCGCGCCGACCGGTACGCCACCTGCCGCTCCGCCTGCCAGTCCATCTGCCACGCCACCGGCCAAGCTGCCCCAAGCCAACACGCTGCCGGTTCCCGGCACCCATGGCGGTCCACCTGTACCGTCAGCGGGAGCCGAGCCACTGCCGGGCGGCAGACCCGGGCAGTCGACAGCCACTGCTCCCGGCGCGCCGCTGCCGACCCATTCGGGAGTGCCTGCGGGAGTGCCTGCGGGAGTGCCTGCGGGAGCGCCTGCGGGAGCGCCTGCGGGAGCGCCGACGACTGCTGCTCCCGGCACCACGCCGCCAGCCCATCCCGGTGCACCGACCGGCGCGCCGGCGACTGCGCCCACGGCGACAAGCCCGGCCGCTGTGCCCGGCCAACTGCCGAAGCCGCCGGTTGCCCAGGCCCCGCCCGGGACCGGGCCTGGGGACCATGGCAAGTCCGCGACCCGGGAGCCGGCTGGCTCGCCGCCGGCTGCCCGCACGCCTCCGCCTCCTGGCCCAGTTGGACGACCGGTCACGCCGCCGCCCTCGGCGGTGCGGGAGCCGATCCGGCCGCAGCATCAGCCGACCGCTGCTCCCGCCCAGGCTGCCCGGCCGCCGGCACCACCACCACCGCGGCCTCAGGCCGTGGCGCGCCCGACGCCTCCGCCTCCACCGCGTATTGCACCGCCGCCACCGCCACGGGTGGCTCCGCCGGCCGCGGTCGCTCGGCCGGCGCCGCCGCCAATGGCGCGTCCCGCGCCGCCGCCGCCGGTCGCCCGGCCGGCGCCACCTCCGCCGCCTCGGATGGCCG
The DNA here is from genome assembly GCF_040547695.1 of Bradyrhizobium sp. JR4.3. Classification (NCBI taxonomy): domain Bacteria; kingdom Pseudomonadati; phylum Pseudomonadota; class Alphaproteobacteria; order Hyphomicrobiales; family Nitrobacteraceae; genus Bradyrhizobium; species Bradyrhizobium sp. JR4.3. Next base: position 214,999 of record NZ_JBEPQF010000009.1, read on the forward strand.
TCGCGCCACCGCCGCCGCCGCGCCCAGCAGCGCCCCCACCGCGTCCTCCGGCTCCGCCGCCGGCGGCAAAGAAGTGCCCGCCGAACCAGCCCAAATGCTAGTGGGGTCCGCGGGCGCAGCGTGATCTTTACGGAAGAGGGCCTTTCGCGGGCGAAAGCCGCCCCGAAAGGCCCTTATTTCCTTGCTTCTGGTCGAAATCGCGCTATACACCGCGCCATCTCACACGGAAGCATGGCTCACAAGGCCGTCCGGTGGCAGCCGGGGCGACAACGCTCCGTTCTGCTCACACGCTTCCGGAGGAACCAACCGGAGAATTAGAACGATGGCACTACCCGATTTCACTATGCGTCAGCTCCTCGAAGCCGGCGTGCACTTTGGTCACCAGTCTCACCGCTGGAATCCGAAAATGGCGCCGTTCATTTTCGGCGCTCGCAACAACATCCACATCGTCGACCTCGCGCAGACCGTGCCGTTGCTGCATAACGCCTTGCAGGCGGTCAGCGACACTGTCGCCAAGGGCGGCCGCATTCTGTTCGTCGGCACCAAGCGCCAGGCGCAGGACGGCGTTGCCGACGCGGCCAAGCGCTGCGCTCAGTATTTCGTCAATTCGCGCTGGCTCGGCGGCACGCTGACCAACTGGAAGACGATCTCGGGCTCGATCAAGCGCCTGCGTCATCTCGACGACGTCCTCGCCGGCGGCGATGCCTCCTCCTACACCAAGAAGGAGCGCCTGACGCTTCAGCGCGAGCGCGACAAGCTCGATCGCTCGCTCGGCGGCATCAAGGACATGGGCGGTCTGCCCGACCTGATCTTCGTGATCGACACCAACAAGGAAGACATCGCGATCCAGGAAGCCCAGCGGCTCAACATCCCGGTCGCGGCGATCGTCGACACCAATTCGGATCCGAAGGGCATCACCTATGTGGTGCCGGGAAATGACGACGCCGGCCGCGCGATCGCGCTCTATTGCGATCTGATCGCACGCGCTGCGATTGACGGCATTTCGCGCGCCCAGGGCGATTCCGGCATCGACGTCGGTGCTTCGGTTCGGCCGGTCGCAGAAGAGCTGCCCGCCACGAGCGGCTTCCAGGGCCTCGCCGGCCCGCGTGGCACCTCCGACGATCTCAAGAAGCTCCCGGGCGTGTCGGGCGCGATCGAGAAGAAGTTCAACGACCTCGGCATCTTCCACTTCTGGCAGCTGGCCGAGCTCGATCACGACACCGCGCACAAGATCGGCGAAGAAGTCGGCTTGCCGAGCCGCGCGGACGCCTGGGTGGCCAAGGCCAAGGCCCTGACCGCGGAAGCGGAATAGTCAAAAAGAGCGATGGGTTGGCCGGACAAGTTCCGGCCACCATTTCAGTTGACGCGAATTCCTGAGATGGACCGCGGCGAGGCGATCTGGCCGCGCCGCGGCAAACCGGCAGGCAAAAAGGATTTTGAACGATGGCAACGATCACAGCTGCGATGGTCAAGGACCTGCGCGAGTCGACCGGCGCAGGCATGATGGACTGCAAGGCCGCGCTGACCGAAAACGACGGCAACATGGAAGCGGCGCAGGATTGGCTGCGCAAGAAAGGCCTGTCGAAGGCCGCCAAGAAGTCGGGCCGCGTCGCCGCCGAGGGTCTGATCGGCGCGCTCACCAAGGGCAACAAGGGCGTCGTGGTCGAGGTCAATTCCGAGACCGATTTCGTCGCGCGCAACGGCCAGTTTCAGGGCCTCGTCAAGATGATCGCCCAGGTCGCGTTCAACGTCGGCGCCGATGTCGACAAGATCAAGGCCGCCAAGGTCGGCGACGTCACGATCGAAACCGCGATCAATGACGCGATCGCCACCATCGGCGAGAACATGACGCTGCGGCGCGCAGCTTCGCTCGAAGTCAGCCAGGGCGTGGTGTCGAGCTACGTCCACGGCGCGGTCGTCGAGGGCGCCGGCAAGATGGGCGTGATCGTGGCGCTGGAATCGCCGGGCAAGGCCGACGAGCTCGCAACGCTTGGCCGCCAGATCGCGATGCATGTCGCGGCCGCCAACCCGCTGGCGCTCGATCCGTCCGGTCTTGATCCGGCGGTCGTCAAGCGCGAGAAGGACGTGCTCGCCGACAAATATCGCCAGCAGGGTAAGCCCGAGAACGTGATCGAGAAGATCGTCGAGTCCGGCCTGAAGACCTACTACAAGGAAGTCTGCCTGCTCGAGCAGGCCTTCATCCACGACACCGGCAAGTCGGTGGCGCAGGCGGTGAAGGAAGCCGAAGGCAAGGTCGGCGGCGCGGTGAAGATCGCGGGCTTTGTGCGCTATGCTCTCGGTGAGGGAATCGAGAAGCAGGAAAGCGACTTCGCGGCCGAGGTCGCGGCGGCCAGCGGAAAGAAGTAAGCGCCGGAACGTTCCTCCCGGCGTGCCGCCGGAAGCAGCGGCCGGACAAGGAAAGTGCTCATGACTGATCCGGTCTATCGTCGCGTCGTGATCAAGCTGTCCGGCGAATATCTCGCCGGATCGCAGGGTTTTGGCATCGATCAGCCGACCATTGACCGGGTCGCCGACGATCTGATCGCAGCCCGCCATCTCGGTACCGAAGTCGCCGTCGTGATCGGCGGCGGCAATCTCTTTCGCGGCGTCGAGGTCTCCTCGCGCGGCGTGTCGCGCCCGACCGGCGACACCATGGGCATGCTCGCGACGATGATGAACTGCCTCGCGCTGGAGGCCACGATCGAGCGCAAGGGCACGCCTGCGCGCACGCTGTCGGCCTTCGTCATGCCCGAGATTTCCGAACTGTTCACCCGCACCGCGGCACACAAATACCTCGCCGAGGGCCGGATCGTGTTGCTGGGTGGCGGAACCGGTAATCCGTTCTTCACCACCGACACGACCGCGGTGCTGCGTGCGGCCGAGATCGGCGCCCAGGCGGTGCTGAAGGCGACCAATGTCGACGGCGTCTACTCGGCCGACCCGAAGAAGGACCCGACGGCGACGCGATTCGACCGTTTGACGCATTCGCAGGCGATCGAGGGTGGCTACAAGGTGATGGATGCGACCGCCTTCGCACTTGCCCGCGAGACGTCGCTGCCTATCATCGTGTTCTCGATTGCGGAGCCGGGTTCGATCGGCGCTGTACTGCGTGGCGGCGGCCACGGAACCATTGTCGCCGGCTGACGGCTTGTCGTTGCACCCTAAGAGAAGGGGTGCGGAGAGGTCGCCGGGATTTTGAAGGAGAAACGTGATGGCCACGGATAATTTCGATCTCAACGAAGTGAAGCGCCGCATGCAGGGGGCGATCCAGTCGCTCAAGCACGAACTTGGCGGCCTGCGCACCGGTCGCGCCTCCGCCTCGATGCTCGATCCGGTGCAGGTCGACGCCTATGGCAGCCACATGCCGCTGAACCAGCTCGCCACCGTCAGCGTGCCGGAGCCGCGCCTGATCTCGGTGCAGGTCTGGGACAAGTCGATGGTCAAGGCGGTGGAAAAGGCGATCGTCGATTCCAATCTCGGCCTGTCGCCGGCGACCGAAGGCCAGGTGCTGCGCCTGCGCATCCCCGAGCTCAACGAGGAGCGTCGCAAGGAGCTCGTCAAGGTCGCGCACAAATATGCGGAAGCCGCCAAAGTCGCCGCGCGCCATGTCCGTCGCGACGGTCTCGACGTTCTCAAGAAGCTCGAGAAGAATCACGAGATGTCCGAGGACGATCAGAAGCGTCACGCCGACGAGGTGCAGAAGGCGACCGACGGCACGATCTCCGAGATCGACCAGTTGCTGGCCGCCAAGGAAAAAGAAATCCTCACCGTCTAAACGCGATGGATCGCGCTTTAGGTTATTGTTCGCGCATGATCTTTTCGGAAAACCGCGTCGCACTCTTCCGGATCATGCTTTAAGGCAGCCTCATGTCCAACGCCGCCGCGCCCGCAACGGAAGGACCCGATCGGTCCGATGCGCCTGCGCATGTCGCCATCATCATGGATGGCAACGGACGTTGGGCGGCCGCGCGCGGCTTGCCACGGGCGGAAGGCCATCGCCGCGGCGTGGAGGCCCTGCGCCGCGTGGTTCGCGCGTCGCATGAGCTTGGCATCCGCTATCTCACCATCTTCTCCTTCAGCTCGGAAAACTGGTCGCGCCCGGCGAGCGAGATCGGCGATCTGTTCGGCCTGTTGCGCCGCTTCATCCGCAATGATCTGGCGAGCCTGCATCGCGACGGCGTCAGGGTACGTATCATCGGCGAGCGGGACGGGCTGGAGGGCGACATCTGCGCGCTTCTCAACGAGGCGGAGGAGCTGACGCGCGATAACACGCGCCTCACGCTCGTCGTCGCCTTCAATTACGGCTCGCGGCACGAGATCGCGAAGGCGGCGCAGAAGCTCGCGCGCGAAGTCGCCGAGGGCCGGCGCAATCCCGACACGATCGATGCCGAGACATTGGGGGCGCATCTCGACGCGCCCGACATTCCCGACCCCGATCTCATCATCCGCACCAGTGGCGAGCAGCGGCTGTCGAACTTCCTGATGTGGCAGGCCGCCTATAGCGAGCTCGTCTTCGTGCCGATTCACTGGCCCGATTTCGACAAGGCGGCGCTGGAAGGCGCAATCGCCGAATTCGCCAGGCGCGAGCGCCGTTTCGGCGGCCTGGTCGCGAAAACCGCCTCGTGAGCGAACCCGACTCCGCACCGGCCGGCTCTCAGCCTGCCCCGAGCAATCTCGTGATGCGAATCCTCGCAGCGCTGGTGCTGGCGCCGCTCGCCATTGCGCTCGCTTATGCCGGCGGCTGGCTGTGGGCGCTTCTCGTCACCCTGGTGTCGATCGGACTGTTCGCGGAATGGCTGATGGTGGTGGGCGCAGGCTCGACCGCGCTGACCGGGGCGGGAACGATCGTCATCGCCACGATGGGCTTGTGCGTTGCCTTCGGCGCGCTGAAGACCGCAATCATCACCGGCTTGATTGGCGGGGCGATCGTGACGGTGATCGCGCGGGGCAAGTTCGTCTGGGCGGCCTCCGGATTCGCCTATGCGTCGGCGGCGCTACTGGCCTCGATCCTGCTGCGGAAGGATCTCGTGAACGGCTTCGCCGCGCTGATGTTCGTGCTGCTCGTGGTGTGGGCGACCGATATCGGCGGCTATTTCGCCGGCCGCGGCATTGGCGGACCGAAGCTGTGGCCGCGCGTCAGCCCGAAGAAGACCTGGGCAGGGGCGCTCGGCGGCTTTGCCGCAAGCCTTTTGGTCGCGGCCGGCTTTGCCGCTTGCGGGATCGGAAAGATGGCTCCATTGCTGCTCGTCGCCGCGGCTCTGTCGGTCGTGTCGGCCTGCGGCGATCTGTTCGAATCCGCGGTCAAGCGGCGCTTCGATGTCAAGGATTCCAGTCATTTAATTCCTGGCCACGGCGGGCTATTGGACCGTCTGGACGGTTTTGTCGCTGCCATCCTGGTGGCATGGATTATCGGCTTCCTTCGCCATGGTGTGCATAGCGCCGGAAGCGGTCTTATGGTTTGGTGAACATATGAGCGCGGTTCCATTGCGTAACAACAAGGCTGCGGCATCGACCGTCCGCAGCGTCACGGTTCTCGGCGCCACCGGCTCGATCGGCGACAGCACGATGGATCTGCTGCGCGCCTCTCCCGAGCGCTACCGTGTCGAGGCGCTGACGGCGAACAGCAATGTCGAAGCGCTGGCAAAGCTCGCCAAGGAGTTTTCGGCGCGCTTCGTCGCGATCGCCGACACCTCAAAATTTGCCGAGCTCAAGGCCGCGCTCGCGGGCACCGGCACCGAATGCGGCGCCGGTGAAAGCGCAGTGATCGAGGCCGGCGCGCGTCCGGCCGATTGGGTGATGGCCGCCGTGAGTGGCGCGGCCGGGCTGAAGCCGGCACTGGCGGCGGTCGACCGCGGCGCGCATGTCGCGCTTGCGAACAAGGAATGTCTCGTCTGCGCCGGCGATTTCTTCATGCAGCGCGCGGCGAAAGCGGGCGCCTGCATCCTGCCTGCGGATTCCGAGCACAATGCGCTGTTCCAGGCGCTCGCCTCGGGCAATCGCGACGAGCTCGTCCGTGTCATCATCACGGCCTCCGGCGGCCCGTTCCGGACCTGGAAGCCTGCCGACATCGAGCAGGCGACACTCGAGCAAGCCCTGAAGCATCCGAACTGGAGCATGGGCCAGAAGATCACGATCGATTCCGCCTCGATGATGAACAAAGGGCTCGAGGTGATCGAGGCTTCCTATCTGTTCGCGCTCTCGCCCGACGAGATCGACGTCCTCGTTCATCCGCAGTCAATCATTCACGGCATGGTCGAGTTCTCCGATCGCTCGGTCGTGGCCCAGCTCGGCGCACCCGACATGCGCACGCCGATCGCGCATTGCCTCGGCTGGCCCGACCGCATCAAGGGGCCGGCCGCCAAGCTCGATCTGGCCAAGATCGGCCAATTGACCTTCGAGGCGCCGGATTTCGAGCGCTTCCCCGGCCTGCGCCTGGCCTTCGATTCGCTCCGGACCGGGAAGGGGGCGACCACCGTCTACAACGCCGCCAACGAGGTCGCGGTCGCCGCCTTCATCGCGGGCAAGATCCGGTTCGGCGCGATTGCCCGGCTGGTGGAGGCGACGCTGGACGACTGGGTTCGTGGCGGGAATCAAGCCCCGCTGACGTCAGCGGACGATGCAATCGCTGTTGACCATGTTGCGCGAAATAGGGCTGCCGCCCTATTGCCTCAAATTGCCTTAAAGGCATCCTAGATGGTTCGGGGCCAGGGCCTTGCGGCGCTGGATGAGGGAATTCGATGATTGACTTTTTCGTCCATAGTTTCAATACGTTGAGCCATGGGCTCCTCGGCTACGCGGTTCCCTTCCTGTTCGTCCTGACTATCGTCGTGTTCTTCCATGAGCTCGGCCATTTCCTGGTCGCGCGCTGGGCAGGCGTTCGCGTGTTAACTTTTTCGCTCGGTTTCGGACCTGAGCTGGTCGGCTTCAACGACCGTCATGGCACCCGGTGGAAGATCTCGGCGATCCCGCTCGGCGGCTACGTCAAGTTCTTCGGCGACGAGAGCGAGGCTTCGACGCCCTCGCCGGAGAAGCTTGCGGCCATGACGGCCGAGGAGCGCGCCGGCAGCTTCCATCATAAGAAGGTCGGCCCGCGCGCCGCCATCGTTGCCGCCGGACCGATCGCCAATTTCATCCTGGGCGCGCTGATCTTCGCCGGCATGGCGCTGTATTACGGCAAGCCGAGCACGATCGCGCGCGTCGACGGTGTCGTCGCCGACGGCGCTGCGGCGGCAGCCGGCTTCAAGATTGGCGACGTCGTCGTCCAGATCGATGGCAAGCCGATCGAAAGCTTTGCCGATATGCAGCGCATGGTTGCGATGAATGCCGGTTCGCCGCTTGCCTTCCAGGTCAAGAGGGACGGCACCATCGTGTCGCTGACCGCGACGCCGGCGCTGCTCGAGCGCAAGGATCCCTTCGGCAACAGCCACCGTCTCGGCGTGCTCGGCATCGAGCACAAGTCTCAGGCCGGTGAAGTCTCGACTTCGCCGGTCGGCGTCGGCGAAGCGCTCAAGATCGGGGTTGAACAGGTCTGGTTCATCATCACCAGCACCTTCAAATTCCTGGGCTCGTTGTTCGTGGGGAACGGCAATCCGAACGAGGTCAGCGGCGTGCTCGGCATTGCCAAGATGTCGGGGCAGGCGGCCAGCGCCGGGTTCCAGTTCGTGATCAACCTCTGCGCGGTGCTGTCGGTGTCGATCGGTCTGTTGAATCTGTTCCCGATCCCGCTGCTCGATGGCGGTCACCTTATGTTCTATGCGGCGGAGGTCGCCCGTGGTCGGCCCCTGTCCGAGCGGACTCAGGAGATGGGGTTCCGAATCGGGCTCGGCTTGGTGCTGATGTTGATGGTGTTTGCGACCTATAACGACATCCTCCGGATGGCCTCATCCTGATAGGGGCTTTTTTGTGGCGTTGTCGGGCGTTGCTCTTGGGCAACGTCTTGGAATGAAAATGAAATTACGGCGCGCTCGACCGTTTGCGGCGTCGGTGAAATTGTCTACAAGCGGCTTGAACTTGGGGAATCTCCAGACCGGGGTTGGGTCTGGTACGGAATGATAAGGGCGCGTTGCGCAATGAAGTTTGGACTGCGACTCCGGGGGGGCTTGCTCGCAACCCTGATCATGTTCGGCGCGCCGGTGCTTGCCCCGGTTGGGGCTGCCTTTGTGTCTTCGTCTGCGCTTGCTCAGACCGTGCAGTCGATTTCCGTTGAAGGAAATCGCAGGGTCGAGGTGGAGACGATCCGCTCCTATTTCAAGCCGGGTCCCGGCGGTCGCCTCGATCAAGGCGCTATCGACGACGGCCTCAAGGCGTTGATCGAGACCGGCCTGTTCCAGGACGTCAGGATCAACCGCGGTGCCGGTGGCCAGATCGTCGTCTCCGTGGTGGAAAACCCGGTGATCGGCCGCATTGCCTTCGAGGGCAACAAGAAGATCAAGGACGAGCAGCTCACTGGTGAAGTCCAGTCCAAGGCGCGCGGCACCTTCTCCCGCGCCATGGTGCAGTCCGACACGCTGCGAATCGCCGAAATCTATCGCCGTTCCGGCCGCTACGACGTCCGCGTCACGCCTGAAGTCATCGAGCAGCCGAACAACCGCGTCGATCTCGTCTTCACGGTCGAGGAGGGCGCCAAGACCGGCGTCAAGTCGATCGAGTTCGTCGGCAACAACGCGTACTCGTCGTACCGCCTGCGCGACGTCATCAAGACGCACGAATCGAACCTGCTGAGCTTCCTCGCCAGCAGCGACATCTACGATCCCGATCGGGTCGAGGCCGACCGCGACCTGATCCGCCGCTTCTATCTCAAGAACGGTTTCGCCGACGTCCAGGTCGTGGCCGCGCTCACCGAATACGATCCGGAGAAGAAGGGCTTCAACGTTACCTTCAAGATCGAGGAAGGCTCGCAATACCGGGTCGGCTCGATCGACTTCCGCTCCAGCATTCCCAACTTCGATCCCACCTCGATGCGCAACTATTCGCGCGTCAATGTCGGTTCGCTCTACAACGTCGAATCGGTCGAGAAATCGGTCGAGGAGATGCAGATCGAAGCCTCGCGGCGCGGTTATGCCTTTGCCGTGGTCCGTCCCGGCGGCGACCGCAACTTCGAGGCGCACACCGTGTCGGTCGTGTTCAACATCGACGAGGGCCCGCGCACCTATATCGAGCGCATCAACCTGCGCGGCAACACCCGCACGCGTGACTACGTGATTCGTCGCGAGTTCGACGTCTCCGAGGGCGATGCCTACAACCGCGCGCTGGTCGACCGTGCCGAGCGCCGCTTGAAGAACCTCGACTATTTCAAGAGCGTGAAGATCACGACGGAGCCCGGCTCGTCGAGCGACCGCGTGATCCTGCTCGTGGACATGGAAGAGAAATCGACCGGCGACTTCTCGGTCTCGGGTGGTTATTCCACCACCGACGGCGCGCTGGCCGAAGTCTCGGTGTCCGAACGCAATTTGCTCGGCCGCGGCCTGTTCGCCAAGGCGGCGGTGACCTACGGCCAGTATGCCCGCGGCTACTCGCTGTCGTTCGTCGAACCCTATCTGCTCGACTACCGGGTCGCGCTGGGTCTCGACCTCTATCAGCGCGAGCAGAAGTCCAACAGCTACATCTCGTACGGCACCAAGACGCTCGGCTTCTCGCCGCGCCTCGGTTTCTCGCTGCGTGAAGATCTGTCGCTGCAGGTGCGCTACTCGATCTACCGGCAGGAAATCACGCTGCCGTCCTACCTGGCGAACTGTAACAACAATGTGGGTTCGGCGGCTTTCAATCCGAGCCCGGCCTTCGCCAATGCAAACGGCATCGACCTGAGCTCCACCAACGGCCTCGGCTGCTACAGCGACGGTGAAGCCTCGCTGCCGGTGCGCAAGGAACTTGCCAACGGCAAGACCCTGACCTCGGCGCTTGGCTATACGCTGAGCTACAACACGCTCGACAACAACAAGAACCCCACCGACGGTCTGCTGGTCGATTTCCGGCAGGACTTCGCCGGTGTCGGCGGCGACGTCTCCTACCTGAAGACTGTGGTGGACGCGAAGTACTACACTCCGCTGGTGTCCGATATCGTCGGCCTCGCTCGCATCCAGGGGGGCATGCTGAACAAGATGGGCAGCGATCTGCGCATGCTCGATCACTTCCAGATGGGCCCGAACCTCGTCCGCGGCTTTGCCCCGAACGGCATCGGACCGCGCGATTTGAACCCCTTCGGTACGCAGGACGCGCTTGGCGGCACCAAATATTGGGGTGCTTCGCTCGAATTGCAGATGCCGTTCTGGTTCCTGCCCAAGGAAGTGGGTCTGAAGGGCGCCGTCTACGCTGATGCCGGCGGATTGTTCGACTATCAGGGCCCGACGACGTGGTCGGTGACCAACGAAATGACCACGACCAAGAACTCGAGCTGCACGCCGTCGACCGTCAATCCAGCTTCGGCTGGAACCTGCACCGGCCTGGTGTATGACAACGGCAATGCGGTCCGGTCGTCGGTCGGCGTCGGCTTGATCTGGGCCTCGCCGTTCGGTCCGCTGCGCTTCGACTACGCCGTGCCGCTGACCAAGGGCAAGTACGACCGTACGCAGGAGTTCCGGTTCGGCGGCGGCACCTCGTTCTAATTCGAACAGCACGGCACGATCCGGACCACCGGAGCCGGTTTCCGAAAGGGATCGTGCCAATCCAGGAGATGAGGCATGATGCAGCTTGGCCGCTTCATGCCGAAGCCGGACCGCGACGGGGTGGAATGGCGCAGCCGACCTTCTTCACACAGCCGCCCGCCTCAGCGCTGGCCGACATAGCCACGCTGACCAAGGCGGAGCTGGTCGATCCCGCCAGGGGCGGCCAAATCATCAGGGGCCTTGCTTCGCTCGACGAAGCCGGCCCGATGCACCTGACGTTCTTCGACAATCTCAAATATGCCGATGAGCTCAAGGCGACCAAGGCCGGTGCTTGCCTGGTGAGCCCACGCTTCGAGGCCCGGGTGCCCGCGCATGTCACCGTGCTGCGGGCGCCACAGCCGTTCCGCGCCTTCGTCAGGATCGCGCGGGAGTGGCATGGCGATGCGCTCCGGCCGCAATCCTGGACCGGCAACGACGGCATCGCGACGTCGGCCATCATCGACCCCACCGCCAGGCTTGAGGACGGCGTGATCGTCGATCCCCTGGCCGTGATCGGTCCTGACGTGGAGATCGGCAGTGGCACGGTGATCGGTGTGGGGGCCGTGATCGGCCCCGGCGTCAAGATCGGCCGGGACTGCAATGTCGGCGCACGCACCGCCATCCAGTGCGCGCTGATCGGCAACGACGTACTGATCCACCCCGGCTGCTCGATCGGCCAGGACGGCTACGGCTTCATCTTCTTCGGCCCCGAGGGCCACCTGAAAGTGCCCCAGACCGGCCGCGTGCTGATTCAGAACAACGTGGAGGTCGGCGCCGGCACCACCATTGATCGGGGCTCCTTGCGCGACACCGTGATCGGCGAGGGGACCAAAATCGACAATCAGGTCCAGATCGGCCACAATGTGACCATTGGCCGGCACTGCCTGCTGGCAGCCCAGATCGGCCTTGCCGGCAGCCTCACCCTCGGCGACAACGTGGCGCTGGGAGCGAAGGTGGGCATCAACAATCACGTCAAGATCGGGGATGGAGCTCAGGTGACTGCCATGAGCGGCGTCAAGGACGACGTCCCTCCCAACGGACGTTGGGGTGGTTTTTTTGCCAAGCCGACCAGGCAGTGGTTCAAGGAAATTTTGGCGGTCGAGCGCCTGGCGCGCGACAGCAAGGCCGATCCGAAGCAGGAGGAACGGGAGTGACGGACGAAGCACCGATCAGGTTCGAGCTTGTGGACATCAACATGATCCTGCAAACGCTCCCGCACCGTTTTCCGATGCTGCTGATCGATCGCGTGATCAACATCCGCACCGATTACAGCGGCATCGGCATCAAGAACGTCACCTTCAACGAACCGCCGTTCCAGGGCCACTTTCCTGATCGCCCGGTCTACCCCGGCGTCATGATGATCGAAGCGATGGCGCAGACTGCCGGTGTGATCGGCATCAAGTCGGTCGAGGGCACCGACAAGCCGCGCGCGGTGTATTTCCTGACCATCGACAAGTGCAAGTTCCGCAAGCCGGTGCTGCCCGGCGATACCATCGAATACCACATGCGCTCGATCGGCCGCCGCAAGGCCATGTGGTGGTTTCACGGCGACGCCAAGGTCAACGGCCAGGTGGTTGCGGAGGCCGATGTCGGCGCCATGCTGACCGACTGAGCGGGATCAACTCCTCTGGATGCGCTGGCGTGCAGGACACGCGTAGCGGCCGCCGCTGACCTCGCGCTTGATGTTCTGGTTGAAGAACTGGCCCATGGACGGTGCGCCCAGCAGGCGCTCAACCGTGTCGACCGGCACGCCGCAATAGCGGTCATGAGCGCCGTGCACTGCCACGACGAGGGCCTGCTGCGCCCGGTCGTAACAGACCCGATGGAGCACCGTGCTGCGGGTAATGTCGCGGCATTCGAATGTCTTGAGATCGACGAGGCGGTGTTCGCCGGTCTCGATCGTCTCGGGCACGATCGGCGCGACGGCGAGCTGTGCGAATAGAAGTGCCAGGGCCCCGACCACGATACCTGAAGCTCCGCGTGAACTTGATGACGAACTGGGAAGGCTGCCTCATCCGGCACTTGAAACAGGGAGAGATCATACGTCACTGGACAGATCGGGCATAGTCGCGCTAACCAGCGGAAAACCGAGCGACTTCAACACCTAATCAGACCTTCTTGATGAGTCAGATTGCTTGATGAGTAAGATTGATCCCACCGCACGGATCGCGGACGGCGCCGTGATCGGCGAGGGCACCGAGATCGGACCCTATTGCATCATCGGTGCGCATGTCGTGATCGGCAGTAACTGCAAGCTGATCGGACAGGTCACCGTCATCGGCCACACCTCGATCGGAGATGGCTGCGTGATCTCGCCGTTCGCGGTGCTGGGCGGCGCGCCCCAGGATCTCAGCTACAAGGGCGAGCCCACGAAGCTTGAGATCGGCTCGGGCTGCACCATCCGCGAAGGCGCGACCATGAATGTCGGCACCATCAAGGGCGGTGGCCTGACGCGCGTCGGCAACGACGGCTATTTCATGAACAACAGTCATGTCGGGCATGACTGCATGGTCGGCAACAACGTGATCTTCGCAACCTCGGCGACGCTCGGCGGCCATTGCGAGATCGGTGACGCCGTCTATATCGGCGGCCTGTCCGCAGTGCATCAGTTCACCCGCATCGGCCCCTATGTGATGGTTGGCGGTGTCTGCGGCGTGCGCGACGACGTCATCCCGTACGGGCTGGTCAACGGCCAATATGCGGTGCTTGAGAGCCTCAACCTGATCGGCATGAAGCGGCGCAAGTTCACCAAGCAGCGGCTTGCGACCGTGCGCGCGTTCTATCAGAAGCTCTTCCATGGCCCCGCTACCTTTGCCGAACGCCTGGAGGCGGCGCGGCCGCTCGCCGGTGAAGATCCGGCGATCGGTGAAATCCTCGACTTCATCGGCAAGGGCAAGCGCCCGCTCTGTCTTCCCGCCATCGCGAAGTGATGATGGGATGGCCCCGGGCATGACATCGGCGGCTTCGGAAATTTCATCGACGGTCGGCGTCGTCGCTGGCGGCGGCGCAATGCCGTTCGCTGTTGCCGAATCGCTCGCCGCCCGCGGCATCACGCCGGTGCTGTTTCCTCTTCGTGGCGCCTGTGACCCGGCACGGGTGGAGAAATTCCGTCATCGCTGGATCTCGGTCGGCCAGCTCGGCCGCGCCATGCGGCTGTTTCGCGAGGAGGGCTGCCGCGACCTGATCTTCATCGGCACGCTGGTACGGCCTTCGCTCTCGGAGGTCCGGGTCGACTTCACGACGCTCCGGCTGCTCGGCAATGTCATCCGCGCTTTCCGCGGCGGCGACGATCATTTGTTGTCCGGCGTCGGGCGCATTCTCGAGCAGGGCGGCTTTCGCATGGTCGGCATCAAGGATGTCGCGCCCGATCTCTTGATGCCCGAGGGCTGCATCAGCCGCGCCTGGCCGAGCGACACCGGCAAGACCGACATCGAGCGCGGGCGCGCGGTGCTGACCGCGCTCGGTCCGTTCGACATCGGCCAGGCCGCGGTCGTGATCGACGGCCATGTGGTGGCGGTCGAGGACATCGAGGGCACCGATGCGCTGCTCGCGCGCGTGGCGCGCCTGCGCGAAGAGGGCCGCATCCGCGCCGCCACCGGGCGGGGCGTGCTGGTGAAGGTCCCAAAGAGCGGGCAGGATCTGCGCTTCGACCTGCCGACGATCGGCCCGCGCACCCTCGAGGGCGTCGCCGCCGCAGGGCTGGCCGGGATCGCCGTCGTTGCCGGCAACACCATCGCCGCCGAGCCGGAGGCGATGATCGCGCTCGCCGACGCCAAATATCTCTTCGTCATCGGCCTGCCGGCGTGATGCAAGGCCGCGATCCCAAGCGCAAGATCTTCCTGATCGCCACGGAGGAATCCGGCGACCGGCTCGGCAGCGCCTTGATGAAGGTGCTGCGCCAGCGCCTCGGCGACGGCGTGCAGTTCGTGGGCGTCGGCGGCCACACCATGGCGCGCCAGGGGCTGGAGACGCTGTTTCCGATCGAGCAGCTCTCGATCGTGGGCTTCGCCGCGGTCGTGCAGCAACTGCCGAAGATCCTGCGGCTGATCCGCGAGACCGCGGAGGCCGTGACCGAAGCCGCGCCGGACGCGCTCGTCATCATCGACAGCCCCGACTTCACCCACCGTGTCGCCCGCCGCGTGCGGGCGCGCAATCCGGCGATCCCGATCGTCGACTACGTCTCGCCGCAGCTCTGGGCCTGGCGGCCGGGGCGGGCGCGGACCATGCTCGGCTATGTCGACCATGTGCTCGGCCTGTTGCCGTTCGAGCCGGAGGAATATCGCAAGCTCGGCGGTCCGCCATGCAGCTATGTCGGCCATCCCCTGATCGAGCAATTGCCCTCGTTGCGGCCGAACGCCGACGAGCGGGCGCGCCGCGACGGCGAGCCGCCGGTGTTGCTGGTATTGCCCGGCAGCCGCCGCAGCGAGATCAGGCACCATCTCGACGTGTTCGGCGCGACGCTCGGCCGATTGCAGACGGACGGCCGCGCGTTCGAACTGATGCTGCCGACCATGCCGCATCTCGAAGCCAGTATTCGCGAAGGCATCGCGAACTGGCCGGTCAAGCCTCAGATCGTGGTCGGCGAGAACGAGAAGCGCGCCGCCTTCCGCATCGCGCGCGCGGCCCTGGCAAAATCCGGCACGGTGACGCTGGAGCTCGCGCTGTCGGGCATCCCGATGGTGACGGCCTATCGCGTCGGCGCGATCGAAGCCTTCATCCTGCGCCGCGCGATCCGCGTCTCTTCGGTGATCCTCGCCAATCTCGTGATCGGCAAGGATGTCATCCCGGAGTTCCTGCAGGAAGACTGCACGCCGGAGAAGCTGGCGCCCGCGCTCTCGGAGCTTCTGACCGATTCACCACTGCGCCGGCAGCAGGTGGAAGCGTTCGCCCAGCTCGATACGATCATGTCGACCGGCAACAAATCGCCGAGCGTGCTCGCCGCCGACATCGTGCTGGCGACGATGCGAAAGGGCAGGCGGGCTAGCTAGGACGTGTACTCACAAGCGGCCCTAGTCCGCTTGGATCCAGCCATTCCAGCATTCAAACCCTCGCTATCCGATTTGGCAAAGAGGCGTTAATCCGAGCTTGAAGCCACATTAGAATTGAGGTCGGTGTCTCCTTGTGGCGCCAGGGCTGACCTGCCTCGCGCAGCCGGTCGAGGACTCGTGCCCCTGAACGGACATCGCGGATATCCAAATTCTTAATATCAATGGCGCTGCGGTAGCCCAGCAACTGAATGGGATGATGTCCTCGCAGTGGTTAATAGCTTCTCCTGGCCTCTCAGAGCGTCCAGCAGTTCGTCGGCCGAGAAGGGCTTGATCAGGACAGTGAGACCTTGCGCGGAGATCAATTTCATCGTTTGCGACCTGATGTCGCCCGTCATCACGACGGCCGGTAGGTTCAAGCCAAGGGCGACACGCAGGCTCTTAATGGTCTCGATGCCATCCGATGAGCCACGAAGGTTGTAGTCACACAGCAGTACATCCGGGCGCAGACCCTGCTCTTTGATCAGGGTCAAGGCTTCGCTCGCCGTTGCGATAACGGTGGCGTCAATCCCTCTTGCCTTCAACGATCTCTGCAGCGCCGATCGCAGGGACGCCTCGTCCTCTATCGCGAGAACGCTGCCCAGGAAGGCACCACTGCAAGGGGGCACCAGCGACGCCGCTTCTGGCGCATTGGCGCCGGATCGAGCGCGCGGAACCTCGATGAAAAACCGTGTGCCCCTCCCTGCGATAGAACGCACCTCGACCTTGTGATCCAGCATTTCTCCAAGCCGCCTTACGATCGCGAGGCCCAGCCCAAATCCGCCCCGTTCCGCGCCATCAGTCCCCTGATAGTACTCATCGAATATGTGCGGAAGTTGATCTTCGGTGATACCGATTCCGCTGTCCCACACTTCGATGCGAACCTTGTCACCGACTCGTCGGCATCCAAGCAAAATTTGTCCCCGGTCAGTGTATCGGACTGCATTTGATAAGAGGTTGCGGATCATCTCCGCAAGCATTCGGCTGTCGCTGCGGACGATGAGCCCGGAACGTGCAACGCGCAGTCGGAGTCCTCTTTCCTGCACAGACGCGGCGAAGTCTCTAGCGAGCGGCTCGAAAATTTCAACTAGAGAAAATTCACTCACGGATGGACGCAGTTTTCCGGATTCCAGCTTGTTCACATCGAGCAGGCTGGAGAGGATGCTGGTCATGGTATCCAGCGATTTCCGAATGTCAGCGACAAGATTGTGCGCTTCACCGCTTGAATGGAGCGATTCAAGCGCTGCCTGCAGAAGCTTCAGGGTCTGCAATGGCTGGCGCATGTCATGGCTTGCCGCAGCAAGAAAGCTCGATTTGGCGCGATCGGCTAATTCTGCCGCTTCTAAAGCGCCCTGCAATCGGGACTCCCTTTCCAGAATGGCGTGATGGTGAAGCCTCCGCTCGCTAAACAGGGCAGCAAGAACAAGAGCACCTAATGTGATCGCCAGAATGGTAGCTTGAGCAGTCAGCACGCGATCTTCGATCGACAGACGTGCGTCCCCGAAAATGCCGATGGTGAAGATTGTCGTCCAGACGACCGTAGTCGAGCATAAGAACGTGGCAATCGCCGTGAACGCTGAACGAAGGCGAGCCGCGATCCAGAGCAGAAGTGGACAAAGTGCGCTGACCGCCAGCACCGCAGTCCAGGGCTCATTGCGCAAGAAAGCCAGCAGCGCGCATATGAGAGACACCACGCCGAGCGCAAGAACGCCCTCCGCAACTTCCCCCCGCGGCGGGGGAGCGCGCGCTAGCGACGCCAGGCCAATTGCGAGCGGCGTCACCGCAATCGTCCCTGTTGCGGCAGATGAAACCCAGTGAAGCCAGATCACCGCCGGGGACGCAGCCGACCCGTGAAACAGCGCAAATACTGCCGTACCACCAAGGCCGGAAAGGCTCGCTGCAATACCGGTCGCGGCAAATAGCGCAAGTACGCTGCGCAGTTCATTCAACTCGAATGGAGATCCACAAAAGCGGTGGATCAGGCCCGCGATGATGACGACTTCACCGGAGTTCGTGACAGCAAAGAACAACGAACTCCAGATGTTGCGATCGCCTAGCAGGTTAGCCGCAATCGTTGCAGCGACCACTCCGAGCACGACAGGCAGCTGTGCCGCAGGACCAAGCGCGATCAAAATCCCCGAAGCCACCCCCCCCGCTGGCCAGAATAGGGCAACACCATCGGCCGGGTCCAGCAATGCAAGGCTCAGCCGCGCGGTGAGAAAATAGGCGAGTGCCACTGCGAATGTCAAAAGAACGTCTGCGCCGCTTGCGAGCGGGCGGCGAGCCACCATCTGTTTTGCGGTAATCCCCAATGCCTTCCACCACTCGTCTGGGCCCATATCCCTGACGCGCAAAGCCTTCCGGGGCCGCCGCGACGTCGCCAACTCGGCGGCTCTAGCGAGTATAGGCCAGATTTCCGCTCAAGCCATCATGTTGTCTTGCATTAGTCTTCCTGTGGCCCAACTCGGACCCAAGGTGAGATACGCCAACCCGACTGCTATCGGATACGGAGCGGACCTCTATGAGGGAGCTCGGGTGTGTCAGTACACGCTCTAGCCGAGACCAGCGTCGACCTGAAAACATTGGCGCGTGATGCGCTGGCTCTCATCGGAGGCGAGGAACAGCGCCATGTTGGCGATGTCGTCGGGCGTTACCGCGTCGGGAATGGCCTGGCGGGTGCGCAGTTCGGCGATCGCCTGGTCGTCCGGATACCACAGCCGGCGCTGACGCTCCGTGATCACCATCCCCGGCGCTATCGCGTTGACCCGGATGCGGTCGGGCCCGAGCGACCGGGCCAGGGAGTTGGTGAAGCCGACGATCGCGGCCTTTGCCGCGGCGTAGACCGGCAGCCCTGGCGCGCCGCGCATCCAGGCAATCGACGACATGTTGATGATCGAACCGCCGCCTCGGGCCTGCATCTGTGGCACCACCGCTTGCGCGGCAAAGAATACGTGCTTGAGGTTGACGCCGATCATCCAGTCGAACTCGGCCGGGGTGACCTCGCCCAGCACCTGACGCTGATCATTGGCGGCGTTGTTGACGAGGACCGCGGCATCGCCAAGCGATCCGTGCACCTGCGCCATGGCGCCGCGCAAGGCGTCGATGTCGAGGAGGTCGCACGGCACGAACAAGGGTACGGTCCCGGCCGCGGCCTTCACTTCCGCGACCAGCGCACGGCCGGCTGCTTCATCGAGATCCAGGAACGCGACGCGCGCTCCTTGCGCCGCGAACGCCCGCACGAAGGCGGCACCGATGCCGCTGGCGCCACCGGTGATCAACACCACGCGATCCCTAAGACCGGCATAGCTCGTTCTTGTCATGCGATCAGTCGCTCCGTCTCGGGGTCGAACAGGCAGATGCGGCGGGTGTCGAGCGCGAACGGGGCGGCGGCGCCCGGTGTGGGGCGGATATCCGGCGTGATGCGCGCCAGCGCAGGCTCGCCGCCAAGCCGCAGCAGCACGATCGTTTCGGCTCCCGTCGGCTCGACCATCTCCACCGGCGCGTTGACGACGACGGGCGGATCGGCGGAAAATACGCGGCTGCCCTCGGCGATGCATTCCGGCCTGATCCCGACCACCACGTCTCGGCCGACAAAGGGGGCCGCCGCATCATATTGGCCAAGGCGGAGGCGGACCTCGTCCGGCCGTCCCGCGCCGATCACGACCACCGGCCCGCTGGCGTCAGCCTCCAGCCGTGCCGGCATCGTGTTCATCGGCGGCGAACCCATGAAACGGGCCACGAACAGATTGGCGGGATAGCGATACACGGTGTCCGGATCGGCAAACTGCTGCACCACGCCTCGATGCATCACGGCGATGCGCGTCGCCATCGTCATCGCCTCGATCTGGTCGTGGGTGACATAGACGATGGTGGCGCCGATGCGCTGGTGCAGACGCTTGATTTCCATTCGCATCTCGACACGCAGCTTGGCGTCGAGGTTGGAGAGCGGCTCGTCGAACAGGAAGAGCAGGGGATCGCGCACCAGCGCCCGGCCCATCGCCACACGCTGGCGCTGGCCGCCGGAGAGCTGCGACGGCTTGCGGCCGAGTAGCGGCTCGATCTGGAGCAGCCTTGCCACATTCGCCAGCGCCTTTTCCTGCTCCGCCTTCGCTACGTGGCGGCATTCCATGCCGAAGGTGATGTTCTGGCGCACCGTCATCGACGGATAGAGCGCGTAGGACTGGAACACCATGGCGATGTCGCGGTCCTTCGGCGGAATGTCGTTGACGACACGTCCGCCGATTTCCACGGTGCCTGAGCTCGGGAGGTCGAGCCCGGCGATGATGTTGAGCAGCGTAGACTTGCCGCAGCCGGATGGGCCGACGAGCACGGTGAATTCACCGCTCTCGATGTCGAGATCGATGCCCTTCAGCACCTCCAGATTGGCGTAACGCTTGGACAGGGCGCGAATGCTTAGGGCTGCCATGACGATCCGATCATTTCACGGCGCCGGCGGTGAGGCCGCGCACGAAATACTTGCCGCCGATCAGATAGATCAGCAGGGTTGGCAGGGCGGCGATCATCACCGCCGCGCTTTGCACGCCATGCTGCGGGATGTCGGCAACGGCGGCCGATAGCGCGATCAGTGCGGCGGTGACCGGCTGCTGCTGACCGGTCGTGAATGTCACGCCGTAGAGAAACTCGTTCCAGATATGCGTGAACTGCCAGATCACGGTGACGACCAGAATAGGCGGCGAGAGCGGCAGGATGATGCGCCAGAAAATGCGAAAGAACCCAGCGCCATCGATGCGCGCAGCTCTTATCAAATCCTGCGGGATGGCAGTGTAGTAGTTTCGGCAGAACAAGACGGTAAAGGAGAGTCCCTGGATCGTGTGGATCACGACCAGGCCCGTGAGCGTGTTCATCAGGCCCGTATCGCGCAACACGATGGTCCAGGGAAGCAAGCGCATCTGCTGGGGAAGGAAGAGGCCAAGAGTCACGATGCCGTAGATCCAGCTATCGCCGCGAAAACGCCAGAGCGAAATGGCGTAACCGGCGACAGCACCGAGCAGGGTGGAGAAGATCGTCGCGGGAATCGTGACCAGCGCGGAGTTCAGCATGTACGGCCGGATGCCGGCGCAGGTCTCGGCGACGCAGAAACCGCTCCAGGCCGCGGCGTAGTTGCTCCATGCCCATTGCTTCGGCCAGCCGATCATCGAGGCCTGCGCGATCTCCTCGTTGGTGCGGAGCGAGTTCAGCACGACAACGGCCAATGGCGCGAGCCATGCCGCAGCGATCAGCGACACCACGAAATAGATCAGAATCCGGCCTGGCGCGATGGTTCGCTCACGCATGGATCGCCCGCCGCCGCTGGACATAACGCCACGCTGCATAGGGCAGCAGAACCGCGAGAAGAATGAGCAACATGAGCACCGCCGCCGCCGCTCCCCGTCCGAGCAGGCTCCGCTGGAACATGAGGTCGTAGACGACGAGGGCCGGCAGCTGGGTGGCGATCCCGGGACCGCCGTTGGTGAGCGCGCGGACGAGGTCGAAGGTCGAAATCGCGAACTGCAGCTGGATGACGATGACGGTGATGGTGATCGGCCAAAGGGTCGGCAGGATGACCCGCCGGTACATTCGGATCGGTCCGGCGCCGTCGATTTGCGCGGCCTTGATCAGGTCGGCGTCGACGGAGCGGAGGCCGGCCAGGAACAGCGCCATGGCAAAACCGGAAGATTGCCAGATCGCGGCGATGACAATGGTCCAAATGGCCATGTCGCGGTCGATCAGCCAGTCGAACCGGAAGGTGGTCCAACCTAGGTCGCGAACCAGCTTCTGGATCCCGAGGCCGGGATTGAGCAACCAACTCCAGACCGTGCCGGTGACCACGAATGACACCGCCAGAGGATAGAGGAAGATCGACCGCAGCAGGTTCTCGCCGCGAATACGCTGATCGAGCAGGATCGCAAGAATGAGACCGGTCGCCAGGCTCAGTAATACGAAGGCGCTGCCAAACAGCAGCAGATTGTCCAAGGCAATCTGCCAGTTCCGCGATGCTGCAACCGAAGAATAGTTACGCAAACCGACCCAGCCCGAGACCGGGACCAGAGTGGACGGCGTGAACGATATCCAGATCGTCCACAGCGTAAACGCAATGAGATGCGCGGCGGACAGCAGCAGCGGCACCCAGATCGTCAAATATTCGGGCAGCCGGCGTACCCAGTCAGGGGCCGCCGGCCGGCGCGGTGTTGTCGAGACGGCGATGGTCAACGTGAGCTCTCGACGGCCTCGGCGAGGCGTATGGCCGCTTGCTCCGGCTTGATCGTCTTGTTCTTCACGTACTCCGTGATCACGTCGATCATCGCTGCGGTCATGCCGTTTTCCTGCGCCATGTTGTGCGCAAGACTGAGGACGGCCTGATTGCTGGCGATCGCGTCTTTGAGGGCTGCTGCGGTCCGCCGTTGACCGTCCGACCAGCCTTCGCCCGACAGATCGACATCGGTGCGCACGGGGATCGATCCCGTGATCTGCGAATACATGGTCTGGATCGCAGGATCCATGACGAGCTGGGCCATCAGCGTCTGGCCGGCCTGCAGGTCGGGCTCCTTCCGCTGCCAGAATATGAAGGCATCGGCATTCAACAGGAAGACCGGCTTGCTGTTGTCGCTCGGGCCGGGAGCGATCATGAAGTCCTCGAACTTGAAGCCGGCGTTGCGCAAGACGCCCTGGGCCCACCCGCCCATGATCATCATGCCCATGTCGCCCTCGACAAAGCGCTTCAGGTTGGTCGAAAAGTGCTGGGCGCCGACGTTGGGGTCCATCCAGTCGGCAATCTTGCGGACCTGGACGAAGGCAGCCTTTATCTCGGGGCCCTCCAGGGCCTTCTTGTCGAGATTCATGATGGCTGCGCGGTATGCGGCGGGACTGATGCCTGCCAAAGCGGCCTCGAATTTCTGGCCGTCGTCCGGGCGGGTGCCACCGTTGGCGATGGGATAGGGGACTCCGCCTGCTTTCATCTTCTCAGCGAGGTCGTTGAACTCAGCCCATGTGACGGGGACCTTGTCAGCCTTGGCCTTGTCCATCGCGCGTTTGGAAAGAAACAGCATGTTGGTGCTGTAGATCTGCAACGGCAGTGCAATCCACTTGCCTCCCGGTTTGTGCAATTTTGCAAGGTCAGGCGCGACAACCTTTTCGTAGCCGGCGGCAGCGACGACGGCATCGAGATCGACGGTTGGGGCAATCTTCGACCAGGCCGCGATCTCGGGGCCCTTGAGCTGCGAGCAGGCCGGTGGGTCGCCGGCCATGATCTGGGCACGCAGCTTGTTCATCATCTCGGTGGTGAAGCCGGGGACGGGCGAGTGCTGCCAAACCCCGCCTTTCTCTTCGAACTTCTTGCCGAGCGCCGTGATGGCGGCCCCATCGCTGCCTGCGGACCATTGCGAGATCGCAGTCAGACGCGGCTTGATCGCGCCTTGCGCGCGGGCAAATGCCGGCAGCGCAAGGGCAGCAGCGGATCCGGCGAGCAGTTGGCGCCTTGTTGTGGTGATCGGCATGGCAAGTTCCTCCCGGTGTGAACTCTTTCGCGCGAGAGCCGCGCGGCATCAGGTGTCTCAGGCGGCCTCGATCGATGCGCCCGGCATGCCGCCGCGGCAAGCGAGGCAGAAAGCCGCGAATGCCAGCGCCGCCCGCGGATCGTTGCCATTCGACGGCGGTACGAAAGCGAGCGACACTTGCGCGTGATTGCGGCCGCCCAACAGACAGGCGTCGATCCCCTCGACGAGCGCGCTGCGATCGTCCTCGGCGAGGAGCGACGGCCAGCCGCTGATCGCGACGCCCTTGCATGGCTTCACGTTCAGCGTGTTGCCGATCGCAAGTCCAAGCCGGAACAGCCGCTGGCGCAATTCCTGCCGCACGCGCGACGAGAGCGGTATCGCGGTCACCCATTCGCTGCCGAGTTGAAGCAACTCGGCTTCCGCGACGCCAAGAAGCTCGGCCAGGGCGGGAAGCGACGTATAGGCCTCGACGCAGCCATGATGACCACAGCGGCAAATTGGTCCGTCGGCTTCGAACACCATGTGGCCGAGCTCGACCGGCTGGAGGGCATCGTCCTCGACCGGATCATCCATCCAGGTGCCCGCAACGCCCTGGCCGACGAAGACGAAGAGATGTGCGCCGCTGAAGGGATAATTCTCCGTGCGGCAGCGGTGAAAGATGGCGTGCGCGACGACCGAATTGGTGAACTCGACCGGCACCCCGGCAAACGCCTCGCCGAACATCTCGTTGATACGCCCGATGTCGCAGGGAATGATCGGATTGCTTGGCGCGCCCAGCCGGCTGAGACCCGGAATGGAGACACCGATCTGTGCGAGGGGGATGCGTCGGCGCCGCGTCCACTCGCGCAGCAATGTCATCGCCTCGCGAAACGCCTGGCCTACGGCCGCGACGGTCGGCGTCTTCGGCAGCGGCACATGCCCGGTATAGCGCAGCTCATCCGACAGGCCCCCGACGCCGACGCTGAGCCGCTGGGTGGTCAGCTCAAACGCCGCGAGCGCCACCGCTTTATCGAGCGACACGAGGCCGGTCGGGCCACCGACGTAAGGGGCAGGGCGCCGGACTTCTTCGATCAGGCCTTCGGCCTTCAGGTCGAACAGGATGCGCGACAGGCTCGCTTCCGACAGGCGCACGGTCTTGGCCAGCGGCGGGCGAAACGACCCGCCTGACTGAAGCAGATGAGTCAAAATGGCAGCACGCGTCTGCCGCCGACTTCTCGGCTGCTCCGGCATTTCCATCCCTGTCGGCATTCTTACTTAGTGTAAGAATGCGCGCGGAGCATTTCGGCTGTCAAGCGATCGCCGACGCATTGCGCCGACTTGTTGTTGTGCGCGGCAGCAAGATTGTGTCGGCGCAAAACAAAAACGGCGCCATCCGGAGATGGCGCCGCTTCGAAAGCCGTGATGGGCTCGACCTTACTTGCGGTTGTTGATCGCGACGTAGTCGCGCTTGGTGACACCGGTGTAGAGCTGGCGCGGACGGCCGATCTTCTGCTGCGGATCCTCGATCATCTCGCTCCACTGGCTGATCCAGCCGACGGTGCGGGCGACCGCGAACAGCACGGTGAACATCGAGACCGGGAAGCCCATCGCCTTCAGCGTGATGCCCGAATAGAAGTCGACGTTCGGATAGAGCTTGCGGTCGATGAAGTACTGGTCGCTGAGCGCGATCTTCTCGAGCTCGAGCGCCACCTTCAGCATCGGATCGTCGCCATGGCCGGTCTCCTTGAGCACGGCGTGACACATCTTCTGCATGATCTTGGCGCGCGGATCATAGTTCTTGTAGACGCGGTGACCGAAGCCCATCAGGCGGACTTCAGAGTTCTTGTCCTTCACCTTGGCGATGAATTCGGGGATCTTGTCGACCGAGCCGATCTCGGCGAGCATTGCCAGCGCTGCTTCGTTGGCGCCGCCATGCGCCGGGCCCCACAGGCAGGCGATGCCGGCGGCGATGCAGGCGAACGGGTTGGCGCCGGAGGAGCCGGCGATACGCACCGTCGAGGTCGAGGCGTTCTGCTCGTGGTCGGCGTGCAGGATGAAGATTTTGTCCAGCGCGTCAGCCAGCACCGGGTTGATCTTGTACTCCTCGCACGGCACGGCGAAGCACATGTGCAGGAAGTTCTCGGCGAACTTCAGCGAGTTTTTCGGATACACGAAGGGCTGGCCGACTGTGTACTTGTAGGCCATCGCAGCCAGCGTCGGGATCTTGGCGATCATGCGCATGGAGGCGATCATGCGTTGCTTCGGATCGTTGATGTCGGTTGAGTCGTGATAGAACGCGGCGAGCGCGCCGACAGCCGCCACCATGATCGCCATCGGATGGGCGTCGCGGCGGAAGCCTTGGAAGAAGCGGGCCATCTGCTCGTGCACCATCGTGTGATGGATCACGCGATCGTCGAAATCCTTCTTCTGCGCGGCGGTGGGAAGCTCCCCGAACAGCAGCAGATAGCAGGTCTCGAGGAAGTCGCCGTTCTCGGCGAGCTGCTCGATCGGATAGCCGCGGTATTCCAGCACGCCCGCGTCACCGTCGATATAGGTGATCTTGGACTGGCAGCTCGCGGTCGAGGTGAAGCCCGGGTCGTAGGTGAACAGGCCGGACTGGCCGTAGAGCTTGCCGATATCGATGACGTCGGGCCCGACGCTGCCGCTGTGGATCGGAAGATCGAAATTCTTGTTTCCGACCGTCAGTGTGGCGGTCTTATTGCTTGGTTTTGCGTCCATCAGAGGTCCCCGATGTATGGTGAAACGGGCCGGACCCGGAGGCCCCGATGAGATATCGCGGGGCAGGCCGGATGTTCCAGAAGGTACGGCTGAGATGGGTATATTATTGCTGTGTGCGCTGCAAGATGGCGCCACGCATGGTCGACTTACGTCGTAGCCTGGTTCTTGGCCCCGGTCCTTAGCGCGGTCCTCGGCCTATTCCGTGGCCTGATCTTTAAGCCGGCCCAGGCTTTCCTGGCGTCCCAGGACGTCCAAAACCTCGAATATGCCGGGCGACGTCGTCCGTCCGGTCAGCGCCGCCCGCAGCGGCTGGGCGACCGCGCCGAGCTTGAGACTGTTTTCCTCGGCAAAGGCGCGCAGCGCGGCTT
Organism: Bradyrhizobium sp. JR4.3; assembly: GCF_040547695.1. Lineage (NCBI taxonomy): Bacteria > Pseudomonadati > Pseudomonadota > Alphaproteobacteria > Hyphomicrobiales > Nitrobacteraceae > Bradyrhizobium > Bradyrhizobium sp. JR4.3. The sequence goes on from NZ_JBEPQF010000009.1 coordinate 241,242, forward strand.
CCGTGGCGGCGCCGCTCCAAGTCTCGACTTTCTCCAGCGCGGAATGAAGCTGGCCGATCAGCTTGCGGTTCTCGGGCGTCAGCAGCGCTGCCGCCTTTGGATCAAGCTCCAGCGGCCGGTCGGCGAAGATGAAATAGGCGCTGTCGATCAGCTCGATCAGCGTCTTGGCGCGCTCCTTCAGGGCCGGCATGGCCTTCAGGAGCTGCGCGCGCGTGGCGTCGTTTAACTTGGCCTTAATCTCGTCGCGGCTGGGCACGACGTGGTCGAGCACGTCCTCGAACATCTTCACGAGTGATTGATCGTCGGCATTGCGGATGTAGTGGCCGTTGAGGTTTTCCAGCTTGGCGAAATCGAAGCGCGCTGCTGCGCGGCCGACGCTGGCGAGGTCGAAGGCTGCGATCATCTCCTCGGTCGAGAAGATTTCCTGGTCGCCATGGCTCCAGCCGAGCCGGACGAGATAGTTGCGGAGCGCGGCCGGGAGGTATCCCATGGCGCGGTAGGCATCGACGCCAAGCGCGCCGTGCCTTTTGGAGAGCTTCGAACCGTCCGGGCCATGGATCAGGGGGATGTGAGACATGCTCGGCAGCGTCCAGCCCATCGCGTCGTAGATCTGCTTTTGGCGGGCCGCGTTGATCAAATGGTCGTCGCCGCGGATGACATGGGTGACGCCCATATCGTGGTCGTCGACCACCACTGCGAGCATGTAGGTCGGGTTGCCATCGCCGCGCAGCAGGACGAGATCGTCGAGGTTTTCGTTCTGCCAGACCACGCGACCCTGGACCTGGTCTTCGATCACGGTTTCGCCGGTCTGGGGCGCGCGGAGCCGGATGGTGGGCTTCACGTCGGTTGGGGCCGTCGCCGGATCGCGGTCGCGCCACAGGCCGTCATAGAGGCGGGTGCGCCCCTCTGCGCGCGCCTTCTCGCGCATCGCGGTGAGCTCCTCGGCGGTGGCGTAGCAGCGATAGGCCTTGCCCTCGGCGAGCAGCTGCTCGGCGACTTCGCGGTGGCGGGCGGCGCGGCTGAACTGGTAGATGACATCGCCATCCCAGCCGAGCTCCAGCCATTTCAGCCCGTCGAGGATGGCGCCGATCGCCGCCTCCGTGGAGCGCTCCCGGTCGGTATCCTCGATCCGGAGCAGCATCTTGCCGCCGTGCTTCTTCGCATAGAGCCAGTTGAACAGGGCCGTGCGCGCGCCCCCGATATGGAGGAAGCCGGTCGGCGAGGGAGCAAAGCGGGTGACGACGGGAGAGGTGTTCATTGACCGCGCGGGATAAGGGAGGTGGCTGATTGGCGACCGTGTATCATAGGCGCGGGAGATTGTGCCAATGCTAATCCAGGTCGTTCATAGCCATCCGCTCGCGGACAGTTACAACCATGCACTGTTCCATACCATCGTCGAGACGCTGAAAACTCGACACGAAGTGATCGCGACTGACCTTTACCGCGAGGGGTTTTCCCCGGAGATGACCGAGGCGGAGCGGCGCAGCTACTATCACGGCCCCTATGCAGAGGACGCGGTGGCGAGCCTCATCGAGCACGTACGGCGCGTCGACGGCATTATCTTCTGCTTTCCGCATTGGTGGTTTTCGATGCCTGCCATGCTCAAGGGCTATTTCGACCGGGTCTGGGCGCCGGGTACGGCGTTCGCCCACGATCTGAAGGGTGGGCGCATCAAGCCGCTGCTGACCAACATCCGCCTGTTCGGCGTTGTGACGAGCTACGGCTCACCGTGGTGGTTGAGCCGGATCGTCATGCAAGACCCCGGCCGCAAGGTGTTGCTTAGGGCACTGAAACCGATGTGTGGATCCGGCGTTCGGTCGTTCTATTTGGCGCACTACGATATGGATCGCTCCACCTTGGCATCCCGGGCTGCCTTCATCGAGCGCGTGCGTGCCAAAATCGCCGAAGTTTGACCGGACGGTGGGCATGGGGCTTGGCCTAGGGGCTCGAATTTGGCAGAAGGGCCGCTGATTTCCCTACAGGATTTTCGTAATGACAGAACCGGTGGCGAACGAGGTTGGGCGCGATTTCATTCGTGACATCATCCAGGCCGACCTCGATCAGGCCAAATACAAGGAGATCGTGACCCGGTTCCCGCCGGAGCCGAACGGCTATCTCCATATCGGCCACGCCAAGTCGATCGCGCTCAATTTCGGCATCGCCCAGGAGTTTCCGGGCCGCTGCCATCTGCGCTTCGACGACACCAACCCGGTCAAGGAAGAGCAGGAATATATCGATTCCATCCAGGCAGACGTGCGCTGGCTCGGCTTCGACTGGGGCAAGAACCTGTTCTTCGCCTCGGACTATTTCGACCGCCTCTACGAATGGGCGGAGCAGCTGATCCGCGACGGGCTCGCCTATGTCGACGACCAGACCCAGGAGGAGATTCGTCTTGCGCGCGGCACGCTGACCGAGCCCGGCAAGAACTCGCCCTTCCGCGATCGCACCGTGGATGAAAACCTCGACCTGTTCCGCCGCATGAAGGCGGGCGAATTCCCGAATGGGGCGCGCGTGCTGCGGGCCAAGATTGACATGGGTGCGGGCAACATCAATCTGCGCGACCCCGTGCTGTACCGTATCCTGCATGCGCACCATCCGCGCACCGGGACCAAGTGGAGCATCTATCCGAGCTACGACTATGCGCACGGCCAGTCGGACGCGATCGAGGGTATCACGCACTCGATCTGCACGCTGGAGTTCGAGGACCATCGGCCGCTCTACGACTGGTTCATCGACAAGCTGCCGGTGCCATCGAAGCCGCACCAGTACGAATTCGCGCGGCTGAACCTGACCTACACGCTGCTGTCCAAGCGCGTACTGACCCAGCTCGTCCGCGAGGGCCATGTCGCGGGCTGGGACGATCCGCGCATGCCGACGATGGCGGGCATGCGCCGCCGCGGCGTGCCGCCGGCCGCCCTTCGCGAATTCGTCAAGCGCATTGGCGTGGCGAAAGCCAACAGCGTCGTCGACGTCGGCATGCTCGAGTTCTGCATTCGCGAGGAGCTGAACCGGACGTCACAGCGGCGGATGGCGGTGCTGAAGCCGCTAAAAGTCGTGATCGAGAATTATCCGGAAGGGCAGACCGAGGAGCTCGAGGCGATCAACCATCCGGACGATCCCTCTGCCGGCACCCGGAAGGTCACGTTCGGCCGTGAGCTCTACATCGAGCAGGACGACTTCATGGAGAACCCGCCGAAGAAGTTCTTCCGTCTGTCGCCAGGCAACGAGGTGCGGCTGCGCTACGCCTATTTCGTCAAATGCACCGGCGTGATCAAGAACGATGCCGGCGAGGTGGTGGAGCTGCGCTGCACCTACGATCCCGCGACCAAAGGCGGTAACGCGCCCGATGGCCGCAAGGTCAAGGCCACCATGCACTGGCTGTCGGCGGCGACATCCGTGCCCGCGGAAATCCGCATCTACAACCAGCTGTTTGCCAACCCGAGCCCGGACGCCTCGAACTTCGCCGCCGATCTCAATCCGCAGTCGCTGGAAATTCTAGCTGATGCCCGCGTCGAAGCATCGGTCGCCGAGAGCAATTCGACCGAGCCGATGCAGTTCGAGCGTCAGGGCTATTTCGTGCGCGACAAAGACTCGACGCCCGGCAAGCCGGTATTTTCCAGGACCATTGGTCTGCGCGACACGTTCGCGAAGGAAGTCGCGAAGGGCTGAAAAGGGCTGCGAGACCACAATGAGCGACGAAGCCGACGCCACCGTTTCCGCCATCATCGCGAAATGGCGCGCCGGCTTCGCAAGGCTCGACGCCGCGGCGCTCTCGTCTCTGTATTCGAAGAACGCCTTCTTCTTCGGCTCCAACCCAAAGCTCTATCGGGGCAGGGATGGCGTCGCAGACTATTCAACGGCCTGCCGCGCTGGCGCCAGCCGAGCGCGGTCTTCTCCGAGGTGTATGCGGCGCAGGCAGCTCCTGATCTCATCAATATGGCCGCAACCATCTCGTTCAATCTCGCCGGCGAACGCCCCGATTTCTCGGTCAAGATGAGCTGGGTCATCATGCGCGAGGACGGCGACTGGAAGATCGTCAATCACCATGCTTCGTCGCAGACGCCGCTGATCTGACCAGCGGGGCACACGGCTTCGTCATTCTCGTGAGAGAACGAATGTGCACCTCGCGCGTTGGGGTGGGCCCAACAAGGAACCCACCATGCAGAACATCGCAGAACACATGGAAGTCATCGGCGCCGACGGCGTCCACATCGGCACGGTCGACAAGGTCGAAGGCAATCGCATCAAGCTGACCAAGAAGGACAGCGGCGAGGGCAGCCACAAGGGGCATCATCACTTCATCGACAAGGGCCTCGTCGCCGACATCGAGGGCAACAAGGTCCGGCTGTCGGCCAAGGCGGATGTCGCGGTGACGATGGAAGAGGAAAAGTAGGGGGCGCGCCCTTTCGTTCCTGATCCGTACCGCTATCCGCCCGCCTGCACGTTCCGGTAGCTTCGGCCTTCGTTGCGTATCATCGAGTGCAGGGAATGGCGGAGCCGGGCCGGCCAGTACGGTCGCAGGGGATTGCGGGGACGTGGCCCGCGGGCCGCGCCGCGTCCGCGGGCGGCCTCGCGCCTGCAGGCCTCGACCTCTGGACATCGCTGGCCGAGACCCTCCGCGCGTGGCTACGCGCCGAGGCCGGCGCCGGGCGGCTGTTGCCGTGGGTGCCCGTAGCGTTTGGCTGCGGCATCGCGCTTTATTTCTCCGCCGATCATGAGCCGGTGCTGTGGGTCGTCGCTGCGACCGCCATCGCGCTCCTGCTTGGCGCGGCTCTGTTGCGGCGGAGCCGGCTGTTCGCCCCGGCCATCATGATCGCGGCGGTCGCGGCCGGCTTTGCCGTCGCGACCTGGAAGACGGCGCGCATCGCTCACCCGGTGCTGGCAAAGTCGCTCTATTCGGTATCGTTGTCGGGCTTCGTCGAAGCCCGCGACATCCGCGAGCGTACCGACAGGTTCGTGCTGCGCGTCACCGCGATGGAGGCGCAGCGCAGCGACGTCAGGCTCGAGCGCGTGCGCCTGTCGGTCCGCAAGGGCACGGCGCCGGAGGTCGGCAGCTTCGTTCAGCTGAAGGCGCGGCTGATGCCGCCACTCGCGCCGGTGCGGCCCGGCAGCTACGACTTTTCGCGTGACATGTTCTTCCAGGGCATCGGCGCCTCCGGCTTCGCGATGGGCGCCATCACGGTGGCGCCGCCGCCTGAGACCGGCGGCTTGCGGCTGCGTTACGCGGCCTTCATGCAAGGCCTGCGCGATGCGATCGATGCCCGCATCCGCGCGACGCTCGACGGCGACAACCGGGCGATCGCGACCGCGCTGCTCACCGAGCGGCGCGATGCGATCACCACGCCCGTCAACGATGCGATGTTCATCTCCGGGCTCGGCCACGTGCTCTCGATATCCGGTTATCACATGGCCGTGGTGGCCGGTGTCGTGTTCTTCGCGGTGCGCGCGCTGCTCGCTCTGATCCCCGGACTGGCGGCCGGCTTCGCCATCAAGAAATGGTCGGCCGCCGCCGCGCTGGTCGCCGCTGCGTTCTACCTGCTGCTGTCAGGCGCGGAGGTCGCGACGCAAAGGTCGTTCTTCATGACCGCGGTAGTGCTGATCGCGGTGATGGTCGATCGCCGCGCCATCACCTTCCGCACGCTTGCTGTCGCCGCGCTGATCGTGCTCGCGGTCGCGCCGGAAGCGCTGGTGCATCCGAGCTTCCAGAGATTGAACGCACCAAACGCGTGAGCCGTGTTTCCACCCGTAAAGCCATTGAATCGCTTGGTTTTTTTGGCGTGGTCATTGGAGACGCTGTGGACAAAAGCCGCTCAAAACTGGGCAAAAGTCCGGGATTGAAGACGTAGAGTCCCGGAAAAAGTCCCGGAATCGTTCGAGGCGTTCCGCATGCGTTCGGGTGCCTCATCGTGCCCCCTATAGGAACGGCTCAAACTGTGCAGGATTAGCGAGTTGCTCGACGAGAACTCATTATGGCTGATCAGGAAGACCGGCAAGCGATACAGATCCGAAGGCTTGTCCTCGATGTCCGGCAATCCGCGCAGCAAATCTCTGAAACGGTGAAACAGACCCGGCAAATCATAGAGCAAAGCCAGCAGATTCTAAGGCAATCGGAAGCCGCCGCGAACTTTCTTAGAAGCCGTCAAATTTCAAACCGAGGCACGACTTGAGCGGAACGAAACGAGGACGGCCTCGGTGCACCGCGCAGTTTCGCTAATGGAACTGATTGTAGATGGTGCCGTTATGGAGTTGGTTTTAATGGCTCAAGGAGCGCCCCATGACAGAGCGCCGCAAAGTGAAGCAGACCAGCTCACTTGAAGAACGGCTTGCCGAAGAAGCCAGGCGCCTCCGTGAAGAGGCCGAATTACTCCCCCATGGCCCACTGCGCGAAGCCGCGCTTCGTAGAGCGCGACAGGCGGAGACTGGCTCACACATGACCCAGTGGCTGACCTCGCCGGGGTTGCAAGCACCGAGATAATGCTCGGAACAACGATCTATTGTATTTAGGAACCTCGCCCATTGCGGGGTGATTCGATGCTCGAAACGATTTTGATAATGTCCGGCCTCGGGACGACGTTGATTGGCATCATAGTCGTGGTGTTTGAGTGGCGCGCGCTGGTCGGTTACTGGCGCGCCTCAAGGCGCGGGCATCCGTAAATTTCCTATCGACGAAAAGTATCGCCGTCCTTGGCGCGCGCGACGCGTCTAGGGGCGCCGCCGGTCTTGTCCCGACCCTCTTTTTTGAGGGCACCCTGAGTATTTTCCTCGCCGGCCGTATTTATTCCTACTGCACGATCGGCCCTAGCCGAGAGCACCCGCAGCTTTGCCGCGCCGGCCACCAAATAGCTAAGGGGCGGCTTTTAGTGTTTTGCCGCTGGATCCGCACTAGTTCTTGAACGCAGCCAACGGAGGTGAAGTGCATGACCGCAGGACAGCAGGTGATTGCCGACTACTACCGCATGTTCCCGCCACGTGAGCGCGAGCCGGATCGTGTTGTCGTCCGGGAGGAGTACGCGTTCTACGCTGTTGACGGCGAGCGAGTGATCTGCGGCCGTGCGCACCGATACACAGAGGAGAGGTACATTTGAGGATACTGTCTGCCCGACCCGGGCGAGCACCAATAGTCGGACATATCGACGTCGAGACATCACCCGGCATCAGACTCTACGGTCTACGCGTATCGCGCGCCGTGGATGGCTCATTCCGGGTTTTTGGACTCAGCAACGACCACGGCCGTACATGCGCCTTCGACCGTGACGCAGTCGAGGCAATCGCCGACGCAACAATTAAGTACATGACCGTGAATGGACCATCGCACAATGCCCGCCTCGCAAGCTAGACTCATCACGCCGTTTGAGTGGAAGGATCCGGCGACACTTGAGCCGATCGGCATGACGGCCGATGATCCCACATTTGAAGAGATCGATCCCGAGATATTCAAGATTGTCAGGCAGGCAATTGCCGCGCGCGATATTGTCGAGGCCGAGGCCACTCCGGCCACCGATCCCGCCAACGACAACAACAGCGGCGGCACCAGCAAGCCTGCCTTCGCCCTAACCCCATACGTGCCGCGGGACCCCACCAAACTCCCGCGCCGCGATTGGCTGTTCGCGCAGCATTACATCCGTAAATATGTCTCGGTGACCGTCTCGCCCGGCGGGCTGGGCAAGACATCCAACAGCATCGTTGAGGCGCTGGCGATGGTGTCCGGCAAGCCGCTTCTGGCGTATGATGGCGATGGTGGGCTGTCAGAACGGCTGCGTGTCGCACTGTTCAATGGCGAAGATCCGCGCGACGAGATGGAGCGGCGTATCGAGGCTACTCGCCTTCATTACAAACTGAAACCGGATGACATTGTTGGTCTATTCCTGGACGTCGGCCGGGAGCAGGAGCTTGTCCTTATGGAAGAAACCAGAAGGGGCGTCGATCCTTGCCAGCCCATCGTGGAGGCGGTGGTTGAACACATCATGGCGAACAAGATCGATGCCATGATTGTCGACCCGTTTGTGTCATCGCACAGGGTGAATGAAAACGACAACGGCGCGATTGATAGGGTCGCGAAGCTGTGGGGACAGATTGCCGATCGCACGAATTGTTCGATTGAGCTTGTCCACCACCTACGCAAGTTAAACGAGAATAAAGAAGCCACGATCGATGATGCCCGAGGAGCTGTGGCGCTTATCGGCGCCGCCCGTTCTGTGAGGCTGCTAAACCGAATGTCGCCGGAGCAGGCGAAGGAGGCGGGCGTTCCTCCGCAAGATACCTCCAGCCACTTCTATGTCATCAGCGGCAAAGCGAACATGACGAAGCAAGACAATCGCCGCACCTGGCGCAAGCTGGAGAGCGTTGGACTTGGCAATAGTGATGGCCTGCAGAAGCCTCAGGACCATGTTGGTGTTGTGACGCCATGGAACTGGCCCTCAAGAGCCGAGACCGCAGAGAAGGCTGTCGGCGATGTGGCGCCGAACCAGATGGAAAATATTCTGGTTAGGCTAAAAAACCAGACCTCCTTAGTCGCTCGAAACTCCAGTAGTTGGGCTGGCTTCCATGTGATGGACGCCCTCGGGCTGAACCGCGAGAGTAAGGGGGACCGCGATCATGCCGCGAAGATACTCGGCGGCCTGATTGCCAATGGAGCGCTGGTGGTCAGGGAGGAAGAAGACCACCGCCGTCACCCGAAAAATGTGGTCCGCCCTGGGCCAGGATAACTTTGCGCCAGTACCTGCGCCAGTGCGCCAGTAATTTCCCTTTTTGCACTTGCGCCAGTGCGCCAGTACCACCCTTAGGGGGACTGGCACAGCTGGTGCTGTGCGCCAGTGTAGGTACGTTAGAACTAGAGCACTGGCGCAAGCATCTTCCGGCCATCCGAGAGACTGCCCGCCAACTTTTGGCGGCCTGTCCCACTTGCCTTCCACTGATTTCCTTCGCGCCTGTTTTAGCGCGTAAGCGCTTGATTGCGTTGGCCACGGGGCCGATTTGCAACAGAGGGTAGGGGTATAGGCAACTTACTAGAAATTTCGCGCCGGAGACCGGCCGCTCAGTCATAGAGTTTAGGCCGCAAGTTTCCAAAAAGTGTCACGGGCAAAAAAAGTTGCGAAATCCGCGGCGTCGCGTGTGCAAGTTCAGCGGCGGTCTGCGGGGGTGACCGCGCCAGAAGCCTGACCTACCCCTCTGGGGGCCGCCACATCGGCCACCATGACAAGAGCTGGCCCGGGAAGTTCCGAACCATCTCGCCCTGTCCAAGGAAGACCTTAAGCAGAGCGACATGAAGAGGGAGTGGCTGGACGAGACCAAATGCCAGGTTTGCAGCGTCGCCCCCGAAACATTTTTTGGACCGGCTCGGGTTGCTGCACCGGTAACGATCCACTCCCGACGGGTGAACGCGTCCATTTGACCAGACGTGAGCGGTCCCAATTTGGGATAGCGAAGCTGGGTTCCCCCTATCAATGTACTCGTTTTAGCCGATACGATGCTGCTTCCCGACGATGAGGGAGCCCATGAAGCGGCGGGACGTTTTTGGTGTTATTGGCGGAGCAGCAGCGTGGCCGCTCGTGGTTTGGGCGCAGCAGCCCAAAAACGTACCGCGAATTGGCTTCCTGGTGACGGGTTCGCTTGAATCTCTCGAGGCGCGCGCAATCCTGAAAGCCTTCGATCAGGGACTGCGCGAATACGGCTATATCGCTGGTCAGAACGTGATCGTAGAGGTCCGAGCGGCGGACTTGAACGTCGATCGGTTTCCGGTTCTCGCAAGTGAACTGATACGCCTTAATGTGGATCTCATCGTCGCATCAAATTCGCTGGCCGCGCGTGCCGTGCAGCAAGCAACCAGCAATACTCCCATTGTCGTTCCGGTTATGGGCGATCCTGTTGGAGACGGGCTCGTTGCTAGTCTCGCTCGACCGGGAGGGAACATCACTGGGTTAACTTTCCTTGGACCGCAGCTTGTCCCTAAGCGCCTAGCCCTGCTCAAGGAAGCGCTACCCACGGCTTCGCAAGTCGCGGCATTATGGCATCCCGGCGCCTACGGCGAGCGCACGATGAACGACATGATGAACGAAGCAAACGAGGCGGCACTCACCTTGGCAGTGCACCTTCGACTTGTTGCTGTGCACGTCCCCGACGATTTGGATCGCTCGTTTTCAGCGGTTGCCGGAGAGCGTGCCGATGCCCTTCTCATATTTCCGAGCCCGATGCTTTTCAATCAACGAAAGCGCATTGTCGACCTCGCGACAGAGCATCGGCTTCCTATAATGGCCATGGGAAAAGAGTTTGTACAACTCGGCGGGTTGATGTCATATGGAGCGGACATTATCGACTCCAACCGGCGCTGCGTCGCCTACGTGGATAGGATACTTAAAGGCGCAAAGCCTGCTGACTTGCCGGTCGAACAACCCACCAAGTTTGAACTTTTCATCAACCTCAAAACTGCAAAGACATTTGACATCGAAATTCCTGCCGCGCTGCTCGCTCGCGCCGACGGGGTACTCGAGTGAAAGCAATTGTTCCCGGGTTGGTGGGAGCCGCCAAGCTATTGGTGAACGGCCAGGTCGGTTCGTCGCGGCTTAGGCGTTTTCGTGGGGCCCGCGGACGACAATCCCAATTCCTCTTGATAACGTGGCTGGGATGAGCATTTCCCTCCAACCGGACACGTCGGAAGGACCAACGCTGGCGGCTTCCGCCCGGCCGGACGCACCTGCTGTGCAGTCAGCGCCGCCGAAAGTCCGTGCCCGCCTGTTCGCCAAATACGTCGCGCTGTTCGTGGTGGTGGTGGGAGTCGCGCTGCTTTCGAACGGGATTTTCGAAGTTTTCTTCTATTACCGCGAGCACAAGGCGGCCCTGATCCGGATTCAGCACGAGCAGGCCGAGGCCGCCGCGGCCAAGATCGGCCAATTTATCAAGGAAATCGAAAGCCAGCTCGGCTGGACCACGCAGCTACCGTGGTCGGCGGGCTCGCTGCAGGACCGGCGTTTTGACGCCCTTAGGCTGCTGCGGCAGGTGCCGGCCGTTACCGAACTGTCGCAAATCGACTCGACGGGCAAGGAGCGTTTGCGGGTCTCGCGCCTCGCCATGGATGTCGTGGACTCCGGCCTCGACCTGTCCAAGGATCCGAAGTTCACCGAAGCGGTTGCCAACAAGGTCTATTACGGCCCGGTCTACTTCCGCCGGGACTCGGAGCCCTACATGACTCTGTCGCTGGCCGGCACGCGCAAGGACACCGGCGTCAGCATCGCCGAAGTCAATCTGAAGCTCATCTGGGAAGTGGTCTCGCAAATCAAGGTCGGCGAACGCGGGCATGCCTATGTGGTGGGTTCGGAAGGACGGCTGATTGCGCACCCAGACATCAGTTTGGTGCTGCGTAACACCGACATGTCGAAGCTGGTGCAGGTGCAGGCTGCCCAGGCCGGCAGTGCAAACGACGCCGATGCGCTGCAGGGCTCGCTGAATATTCAGGGCCAAGAGGTGCTGACAGCGTCCGCGCCGATCGTGCCGCTGGGCTGGACCATGTTTGTAGAGCTACCGGTCAATGAAGCCTATTCGTCGCTGTATCTGGCGCTGCAGCGCCTTTCCATCGTACTCGCCGGCGCATTGATCTTTGCCATTCTAGCCGGAGTTTTTCTGGCCCGCCGTATGGTTGGTCCGATCAGGGCATTAAGCGCTGGCGCGGAACGAATTGGCGATGGCGATTTCGCTCAGCGTATCTCGATCACGACCGGCGATGAACTCGAAAGTCTTGCGAATCAATTCAACAAGATGGGTACGCGGCTTCAGGAATCCTATGCGGACCTTGAGAACAAGGTCGAGCAGCGCACTTCGGAATTGAGCGAGGCACTGCAACAGCAGACCGCAACGGCCGACGTTCTCAAGGTCATCAGCCGCTCGACATTCGATTTACAAACGGTGCTCGATACGCTTGTGCAGTCGGCAGCACGACTGTGCGAGGCAGATGAAGGGCTCATTCTGCAACCCAGAGACGGTGCCTTCGGACTGGCGGCAAGTTGCGGGCTTAGCGTTAAAAAACGGAAGTTTCTGGAAGGCTATCGTTTCACGCCGGGCGGAGCAACCGCAGTTGGACGCGCTTTGTCCGAAGCTAAAACGACAGTACTCAACGATGGTCTTTCGCCACTGCGAGGAGATCCGGATCCAGCGCAATCCAGGATTGCTGTTCCGTTACTACGTGAGGGCGTGCCGATAGGCGTGTTCGTCCTGACGCGGCGGGAGAAGCGCCCCTTCAGCGAAAAGCAGATCGAGCTCATCACCACCTTCGCGGACCAGGCCGTTATCGCCATTCAAAACGTCCGGCTGTTCGACGAGGTTCAGGCGCGGACCAAAGAACTCGCACGGTCGCTCGAGGAGTTGCGCACTGCGCAGGACCGGCTGGTGCAGACCGAAAAGCTCGCTTCGCTCGGCCAGCTGACCGCTGGCATCGCCCATGAGATCAAGAACCCGCTCAATTTCGTCAACAATTTCGCTGCTTTGTCGGGGGAATTGATTGGGGAGCTGAACGACCTTCTGCAGCCGGCGGCGCTCGATGGCGAGACCCGCGAGGGAGTCGATGAACTCACCCTTATGCTGAAGGGCAACCTGGAAAAGGTGGTGCAGCACGGCAGGCGAGCCGATTCGATCGTCAAGAACATGCTGCTGCATTCCCGCGAAGGCTCGGGTGAGCACCGGCCCACCGACATCAACGCGATCGTAGAGGAAAGCCTCAATCTCGCCTTCCACGGCGCACGCGCCGAGAAGGCGGGCTTCAACATCACGCTCGAACGCGACCTCGATCCCGCCGCGGGCCAGATCGACGTCTATGCGCAGGAGATTACTCGGGTCTTCCTCAACCTGATCTCGAACGGGTTCTATGCCGCCGCCAAGCGCAAGGAGACGTGTGACGAAAACTTCGAGCCCATCTTAAGCGCCGTGACCAGGAGCTTGGGCAACAAGGTAGAGATACGGTTCCGCGACAACGGCACCGGCATTCCTCCCGAGGTGAGAAAGAAGATCTTCAATCCTTTCTTCACAACCAAGCCGGCGGGCGAAGGCACCGGCCTGGGACTGTCAATGAGCCACGACATCATCGTGAAGCAGCACGGCGGTACAATCGACGTCGCCACCGAGCCCGGCGCATTTACCGAATTCGTTATTACGCTGCCCAGAAGCAGGACCGGACCGACGGCTAGCGGAGGAAAAAATTGAGCGTTTACATACTGGTCGTGGACGACGAGCCCGACGTCGAGCCCATGTTCCGTCAGCAGTTCCGCCGCGATCTGAAATCTGGCCGCTTCGCAATGGAATTTGCCCCGTCGGCGGCCACAGCGCTGGCGCGTGCCGCCGAGGTCAGAGACCCCTCGCTGATCCTGATCCTCTCCGACATAAACATGCCTGGCATGAGCGGACTCGAGATGTTGCCAAAAGTCCGTGCCCAGCGCCCTGATGTGCCCGTGATCATGATCACCGCCTACGGCGATGCTGAAACGCGCCGCAAGGCCATCGAGAACGGCGCGGTCGGCCTGCTGACCAAGCCGATCGACTTCGCGCTGCTCCGGATCGAAATCGATAATCGACTGGGTCAAGCTGCATGACCGCGACTATCCTGGTCGTCGATGATGAGCCTGATCTCGAGACGCTGGTGCTGCAGAAATTTCGTCGCCAGATCCGTGAAGGAGGAATGGCGTTCGTATTCGCGCATGACGGCATCGAAGCGTTAGCATCGATCGAGCAGCATCCGCATGTCGACATGGTGGTATCCGACATCAATATGCCCAGGATGGACGGGCTGTCGCTGCTGGCCAAGCTGCAGGAGCACGAGGACAAGAAATCGACCATCATCGTCTCTGCTTACGGCGACATGAGCAACATTCGGACGGCCATGAACCGCGGTGCGTTCGACTTTTTGACGAAGCCGATCGATTTCGGCGACCTTGAAATGACGATCAACAAGACCCTCAGTCATGTCCAGACCATGCGTGATGCGCGCCGCCGCCAGCTCGAAGCGGAACGCGCTCACGCATCGCTATCACGTTATTTTTCGCCACAGATCGCGAGCCGTCTCGCGGCTATAGGCGACAGCGACGGTATGGAAGTGCACTGGCGGGAGATTGCGACTATCTTCACCGATATCACCAACTTCACCTCGCTGGTGGAGACCGTAGCCCCGGAAGTGCTGGGCGCACTGCTCAACGAATATGTGGGCGGTATGACCGACGTCGTGTTCGCTCATGAGGGCACAGTCGCCAAGGTCATAGGCGACGCGATCCAGGTGCTGTTCAATGCGCCAGGCGAACAGCCCGATTATGCACGACGAGCTATTGGCTGCGCTCATGACCTCGACATCTGGGCCCAAATGTTCCGAGAACGCTGGAAAAAGATGGGGGTCGATTTTGGTGCCACGCGCATCGGTGTCCATGCGGGGGCTGCGCTGGTCGGCAACTTTGGCGGCGGTCGGTTCTTCGACTACACCGCCTATGGCGATACCATCAATATTGCAGCCCGGCTCGAGGCCGCCAATAAGTATCTCGGCACCCGCATTTGCGTCAGCGCAGCGGCTGCCGCAGCCGCGGGGAATTTTCGGGGACGACCAATCGGTGAGACTATGCTGCGCGGGCGCAGCGAGCCGCTTCGCGCTTTTGAGCCGCTTCAGGACGTGGCATTCAGGGCGCCTTCCACCGCGCAATATGTCGAGGCCTTCGCCAAACTGGAGGCCGTTGATGCAACGGCGATGCCAGCCTTTGCTGCACTGGTCGGCCTACATGCCGACGACGCGCTGGCCGGATTTCATCTCAAGCGGTTACTCAACGGTGCCAAGGGCGCCCGCATTCAGTTTGAGTAGAAGTCCCGCACCGCGCTCAAAGATTGTCCACGCTTCAACAATTATTTGGCGCCATGGTAAGATCTCGATCGCAGCCGCGTCCACCTTCCTGTTTCCGTAGTCTCGCGATAACCGCTTCTGGCCCATCAGCGCAGCAGCCGCGCACCTCGTTGAGGTCAGCTTAGGAAGGCGAGGGCGGACTATAGTTGCTCCGCCAACTCCCTCCGCAGTTTGGCCCGAAGCGTCTTCTTGGGACCGCGCAACCGCGGCTTTCCTTATAAGCTGTTCCATTTTCCGCTTTTTAAGCGCAAGGTGCTGCGTCACCGGCAATCCCAACAGGATGATCACATGAAGCGGCGCGAGTTCGTCTCGTTACTCGGCAGCGCTGCTGCCGTTTGGCCGCTTGCAGCGTGGGCGCAGAAGCCGATGATGCCAGTCATTGGATTCATCAATGGCACATCGCCGCAGGGATATGGCCACTTCGTCGCGGCATTTCGCCGTGGGCTTGCCGAAACCGGCTACGTTGAGGGGCAGAACGTCGCGATCGAGTACCGGTGGGCGGAAGGCCACTACGATCGGCTGCCGGCGCTGGCGGCTGATCTGGTTGGCCGGCGCGTCGCCGTTATCGTCGCGACAAGCACCCCTGCGAACCTGGTGGCAAAGAAGGCAACCGCGCAAATTCCCATCGTCTTTACGACCAGCAGTGACCCTGTTGAGTTAGGCCTTGTTGCCAGCCTGGACCGACCCGGAGGCAACGTGACCGGCGCGGTCACGTTGAATGTCGAGGTGGTTTCGAAGCGGCTGGAGCTGCTTCATGAACTGCTCCCGAACGCAAGCGTTGTTGCCGCGCTGGTTAACCCGGTGAATCCAAACGCGAAAACGCAGTCCAGGGCCTTGGAAGCGGCGGCTCGCAGCATCGGGCTGCAACTCGAGACGGTGAATGCAACAACTGAAAGCGAGATCGATGTAGCTCTTGCCGAACTCGGGGAACGAGGGAGAAGCGCTCTTCTCGTCGACACGGATGCGTTTCTATTCAGCCGGCGCGCCCAACTCGTCGATCTGGCAAAACGCTACGCAATTTCCACGATTTTCGACAGGCGTGAGTATGCCGAGGCCGGAGGGCTGGTGAGCTATGGGGGAAATGTTGAAGATGTCTATCGTCTGGCGGGCACTTACACGGGGCGGATCCTGAAGGGTGACAAGCCGGCAGATCTGCCGGTAATACAATCCACGGCAGTTCAGCTGATCGTCAACCTCAAAACTGCCGCCACGCTCGGTATAAGCGTTCCGATGTCACTGCTCGCGCGCGCCAATGAAGTGATCGAATAGACCGCTTCTGGAGGGGCACAGCATGTCCGCGCTGGCGAGAAGGTTGAGGTCCAAAGAGTTGCCAAGCCTTGACCCGAGCTAAACGTGATTAAACCAGTCTGCTGCGCTTTAATCCGGATTTGCCCGGGGCCGACTTAGCTCAGAATACAGCAGCGGCTGCTTCCGTTAGGTGAGCCCAAGGGAGGCCCTGCAAGCTAGGCAGGGCTCTTTTTGCCCAAGCTGACCTTCTGCGACCCTTATTACGCCGAACTGCCGGAGGAGTCACTGCGGCCATTCCGAGTGCTCGCCAGCATTACGAGGAAGGGCAGCCACTTCCATTATTATTAGCTCCCGTCAATTGGGGCAGGGCACCGCAGCAGTAGCTCGGATATCACGAGCTCAGGGGCGAGGCGATCGAGCCGCATGTGACATGCACAGCTTGCAAACTTCAGCGCGAATTCACCTTCGAACCGGGTCCTGATATTATGCTCGCTGCCCTATTGCTCGGGCGTATCTAGGAGCGACAAATGCGACGGCGAGATTTCATTGGAGGAATTGCGGCTCTGTCGGCAACGTTGCCGGTTGCTGCGCGCGCGCAGCAAGTACCTTCGCAGCCGTTGATCGGATTCCTTAGTACGCGCTCTCCTGAAGAAGCGACGATTCACATGGAAGCCTTCCGCCGCGGGCTCGAAGAAATGGCATGCTGAAGGGCGTAGCGTCGCTATCGAGTATCGCTGGGCTAACGGCGATTACAGTCAGTTGGGACCCCTTGTCGCCGATCTGCGGAGCCGACCGCTTTCGATCATCATTGCCACCGGCGATCCGGCCGCACTCGCAGCTAAGGCGGCGGGCGTCGCCGTGCCGCTTGTCTTTGTCGTCGGCCAGGATCCGGTGCGCGCCGGTCTGGTCGCAAGTATGAGTCGGCCAGGCACGGCCACTGGTGTAAACTTCTTTACGGGCGATCTGGGCGCCAAACGGTTGGAGTTTCTCTGCACATTAGTCCCTTCGGCTCGTGTTGTGGGGCTTTTGCTCAACCCGGCCTTCGGAATGGAAGCCTTCGAGGAGTTCCGAGGGTCGGTGGTCAGCGCAGCTCAGTCGCTCGGCCGCGAGGTGATCGTGCAGAGCGCAAGATCGGATGCTGAGATCGAGTCCGGTTTCGCGGCCCTGAATAAGCTGGTGCCGGGGCGCTGATGGTGCAGAACGATCCATTCTTCGACTCTCGGCGGAGCAAGATCATTGCTCTATCGTCTCGTCAACGATTGCCCGGCATCTTCCACATTCGGGAGTTTCCGGCTGACGGAGGGCTAGTGAGTTATGGTGCCAGCCTCGCCGACGCCTACCGGCAGGTGGGCGTGTATGCGGGCAAGATCCTACGCGGAGCTAAACCGGTCGATCTTCCAGTCCTGCGGCCGACGAAGTTCGAGCTGGTCATCAACATGCGAACTGCGAAAGCATTCAGCCTCACAGTACCACCATCCATTCTCATAGAGGCCGATGAACTGATTGAGTGAGGTCGGGAGGCGACCGGATTTAATCTTTCACGAAGGAGCTGCCGAAACCGAGTACGTCTGGTTATCATGGCAGACCGGGAGTGCGCTGACATCAGGGTGCCAAGCAGAACTTTCTGACTGTCTGCCTGGAGCCCGCGCGGGGACATGGTGAAAATTGAGGGATTCCCAGCGCCCAAAGAGTACCGTGTGCTAACGCGATATGCCGTCTCCTGTCTAAAACATGTCAACGTTGCAGTCAGAAGTTTTCAGCAGCTTCGCGGAAATGTTCGGAGGTGCGAACGTTGATGCAGTGGCAGGGTTTAGATGGAGGACAGCCATGCGACCGCTTTCTTTGGCGTTTCTTGCCGTGTTTCCACTCATCTCGATACCCGCTGCCGCCCAGCAAACGGGCGCAACGTCCCAGGCTGGTGTGGACCAAAAGGTGCAAACTGAAGCCGATAAAGGCATCAAAACCGCAATTCCGGCGAGTCTGGCTATGTTGCCAATCAGGACAAGCCTGGCGCGGCTTCTCACGCGCTAGGGGAAACAACCAGCACAGTAGGAACTACCACCGGAAGCAGTACATCCAGTGGCCAATCAAGCACCAACAGTTCGCAGGCCGACTACAATGCTTCTCTAAAGGACGGCTCCGCGCCGAAAAAATAGCGTCAAACACTACCTTGAGGACAGGCGTCAAATCACGCTAGAAATCACTCATGATGCCAGCGCCAAGAATTGAAACCTGCGACCATCCTCAGCGGGTTTCTTCGTTCGTGCCGCGCGCGTGACCGCGCTGGGAGATGTCGACCCGGCTTCGAATATGCACGCAGTATGTGCACGGTGCTGAATTAGATAGTCATTTTCTCGGGGGAAGAAGCGGACATCGGCCAGCCGATCAGAGTCTAGATTGCAGGTTTTCGAACCGTAACGCTCTCGCCGATCTCGAAGCTCATCAAGTCCTCGCCGACCTCCAGCGGCCCCTCATAGATTTCACGCGTTGCCGCGATCAGCGCTTCGATGCTCGGGGCAATTACAGTCTGACTGGCGAGCATGACGAGGTGGGTGAAGGCGGCGAGCTTCGGCCGTGTCTGCGCAAACACGTATCCGGCTTCCTGCGGCGAGGTGTGATGATTGAGGATGCGCTGGATGTCGGCTTGGCCCAGCAGTTCCGCCGGAGCCATCGCAACCTCGTGTA
Organism: Bradyrhizobium sp. JR4.3; assembly: GCF_040547695.1. NCBI lineage: Bacteria > Pseudomonadati > Pseudomonadota > Alphaproteobacteria > Hyphomicrobiales > Nitrobacteraceae > Bradyrhizobium > Bradyrhizobium sp. JR4.3. Next base: position 260,032 of record NZ_JBEPQF010000009.1, read on the forward strand.
CCAGCAGATCGGCGCCCGCGCCGTAGCGGAGCAAGTTCATATTGTAGCGAGTGTCGCCGGAGATCACCGCGACCCGGCCTTCATATTCGATGCGAAAGCCATAGGCCGGCTTGATCGCGTCGCCATGGTCGACGGTGAAGGCGATGACGCGCAGGTCGCCGGCTTGATAGACGACCCCGTCCTCACCAAATTCTTTTACTGTGACTGCGACATGCTCGCGGGCGAGCTTTTCGTCCTCGACACGAATCTCGATATCGTGCGCATAGGCTGCTTCCAGATGATGCATGAGCCTCGCTGTGCCGACCGGGCCGATCACGTTGAATGGTCGCCGACGGTTGCCAAAATGCGAGCTTAGCCAGCCCGTCAGCCAGAGATCTGGAATGCCGACCGTGTGATCGGAATGAAAATGCGTGAGCAACAGCGCATCGATCCGGCCGATCGGAACGCCGAGCTGAAACAATCGCATGGCCGCGCCTCGGCCGGCATCGATCAGCACAGTGTGACTGCCCGCTTCGATCAGCGTGCTCGGGCCAAAACGATCAGGACGGGGGATTGGCGTCCCCGTCCCTAGGAGTGTCACGCGAAAATCCGATGTCACCGTTACTGGACCTTGATGCCGGCGTCGGCGACGACTTTGTGCCAGTGCGAAACCTGATCGCCGACCAGCCGGCCAAATTGCTCGGGCGTGCCGCCCGCCGGTTCGGCGCCGATCTTTGCAAGGGCCTCGCGCGCCGACGGCTTCTCCAGCACCTTGTTGATGGCAGCGTTGAGTCGCTCGACGGTTTCCTTCGGCGTGCCATGCTTGACCGCGAAGCCGGTCCAGTCCTCGACCACCAGTGAAGGATAGCCGGCTTCGACGATGGTCGGCACATCAGGGAGAAGTGGCACACGCTTCGGTCCGGTCACCGCAAGGGCCCGCAGCTTACCGGTCTTGATCAGGTCGACGACCGGCAACATGGTGATGAACATGAAGGCGTTGGTGCCGTTGAGCAGGTCGCCGATCGCTTGCGGGAATTGCGCATAGGGAACGTGCTGGGCACGCGCGCCGGTCTGCTGCTTGAATTGCTCGCCGATCAGGTGGGCGGGCGTGCCGAAGCCGCCGGACGAGAACGTCAGCTTGTCGGGCTGGCTCTTCAGCAATGCCACCAGGTCCGCGACCGTCTTGGCCTGCACCGAGGGGTTCACCACCAGCACGTTGTAAGAGACTGTCGCCTTGATGACCGGGTCGAAATCCTTGTCCAGATTAAACGAGATGTTCGGGACCAGCGAGGGTGCTGCAACCGACGGCACCGACATCGCATAGAGGCTGTTGCCGTCCGCCGGCTGGGTCAAGACATCGGTCGCCGCGATGGTGGTCACGCCGCCGGGCCGGTTCTCGACGATGACGCGCCAGCCTTCGGCTTCCGTCAGCTCCTTGGAGACGATGCGGCTGATGATGTCGGGCGGCGTACTGGCCGAGAACGGCGCCACGAAACGAATCGTCCCCGTGGGGAACGAGGTCTGCGCTGATACTTGTGATCCTGAGAGTGCGAGCAGGGCCAGGGTCGCGACGGACAATGAGGCGCTGCGGAAGAACAGGTGGGGTCTCATGGAAGTCTCCATCAAACGCTGAAATTTTCGATGCCAATTCCAAAGTGCAACCTGCAGGCACGCCACCTTCTGACGCGCTATCTGGATTTGCCACAAAAATCGACGTATGTTCCACACTGTGGAACGATGTGTTCCACAGTGTGGAATGGGGAATGGCGGGTGGCGGGTCCGAAAATCATCAAGAGCCTGGAGCGGGGCCTTCGTGTCCTGCAGGCTCTGCAGATGCAGCCCGATTCCTCGCTGCAGCAGCTTTACGTCTTCACTGGTATCTCCAAGCCAAGCCTGCTCCGCATTCTTCACACGCTGGCGCGGTCCGGCGTGGTCACCCGGCGGCTTGCGGATGGACGCTATCGCATCGGCGCGACGCTTTCGCGCGCGCCGTCACGCCGGGAGCGTCGCGATCGGATCGCGGAAGCCGCCGCTCCGGTGCTCGAGCGGCTGTGTCGGCGCGTTTCGTGGCCGTCGGATCTTATGGTGCCGGCAGGAGACCACATGGAAATCCGAGAGACCACCCGTGCGCGCAGCCCGATCCTGTTGCAAGAGGAGAGGGTTGGTCTGCAGGTGAACTGGTTGCTGACCGGTGTTGGACGAGCCTATCTGGCCTATTGTCCGGCCAAGGAGCGGCAGGAGATCATCGAGATGCTGCGGACTTCGAACAAGGCCGAAGATCGTCTGGCGCGAGAGCCCGCGCGTCTGAACACGATTTTCGCGGGGGTGCGAGCACGCGGCTACGCAACGCGCGACCCTACCCATGTCGGCGGCTGGTATGGCAAGCCGCCGCATGCTGACGGCTTGATCTCAATTGCTGTTCCCCTGCGCGATGGCGCGCGCGTTCTGGGCTCGATCAACATTGTCTGGCTCAGGACCGCCTTTTCGGTGGAGGTCTTCGCCGCCCGACATCTCGAAGAACTTCAGGACGCTGCATCGGAAATTGTCAGTTCGGTGCGAAGTCGCAGAGCGCGCTGAGGGCGGCTTTTGGTTCAGAACGGACCTCTAAGCCGTTGAGCAGTAAAGACGGTGTCAGCCTGAATGAGCGCCCGGGAACTTTGCTCGAAAGTCAAGCGGTCGCATCCCTCCGTGCCGTCTGAAAAACTTCACGAAGTTTGTTGGCTCACTGAACCCTACCTCGGTGGCAATTGCTTCAACCGAGAGGCCGGTGTGTGCAAGCAATCGTTTTGCTTCCAAGATCAGGCGTTGCTCTAGCAGAGCTTTCGGTGAGGAACCACACGCCATCATGCAAGCTCGGCGGAGTGACTTCGCTGAGCATCCAATAGCTTCCGCGTAATCTTCAACGGTCCGCGTTTGTGCGAACTTCGCGTCCACAGCTCGACGGAATCTCCGGAACGTCCTGCGATGACTATCCGTCATGGAGGGCGCGTCGCTCTTGCCGTAATAGCCTGCGATCGTCAGGAGCATTGCGTAGAGGAGGTGCTCGAGGATAGCGGCCGATAGCTTCGAGCCATCTGCTTTATGATATGCCCGCTTTATGGCCGACATGACGCTGACGACGCTCTCCAACGCATCAGGCCGTAGGTCCGTAACGTCTTCAGGAACGATATCATCGATCAAGGTTCCAAAAGCCGCTCCGTCCGCCGCTGAAGACGCGGGAAAGATGAATTCTGAGGTGAACAGCAGGATATCCGCCTCTAGTGTTTGTCCAAGGACAAACTGCTGAACCTGACCGGGGCGAGCATGGACAAGCGTACCCGCCTTGCACCTCACACGACGAAAATCGAGGAAGTGATTTCCCCTGCCGGCAGTAAATAGCATCAACAGATGGAAACTGGGCCGCTGTGGCGAGGCAAAGTGGGCTGGCGGTACGCGTCCTAAAAGCTCAGACAAGCGCAATGATTCAATGCCAAGCGTCGGAAACTTGGGATTGTCGTAATCGACTCCGAATACCGACTGTTCCGACAAACCTTTCACGGCGCACACGCCTGTCCATTTTTGACCATCGATTGGTATCAGCTTGACCTGTCACGGCACAACGGGGGCAGGCATGATAGATCGCAGAACCCCCGGGCCTAACTGCATCGTTTTCAGGAGAAAGTAATGATCTGGAGCTTTTCCTTACGGCAATTGGTGATCGCCACCGGCCTCATTTTCATTTTCGGAACGGTCAATCTCCACGCAGAGCAGAACTCCGACATCGAAGCTGTCACTGCGGCCAATCTTGCCTTCGATACGGCCCTTTCAGCTCGCGACATCAATGCGATGGAAAGGGTTTGGGCGGCTGAGACCTACGTCATCGCCGTGCATCCATCCAGCAAAGTCTTGATTGTCGGATGGGATGCGGTTCGCAAGAGCTGGGAGGGCACTTTTGCTCGCTTCGCCGAAATTTCAGTGTCGATGAAAGAGCCGCAAATTCATGTGGCCCAGAACATGGCATGGATTGTCGGAATTGAGAGTGCTGAAGGGAAGTTCAAGAACGGGGATGCCGTGAGCTTCACGGCCTTCACGACCAACATGTACGAAAAGCGGGATGGACGTTGGTTCATGGTGTTGCACACCACGTCACGAGTTCCGCAATAGCGCAACAACACGTCCGCAGCGGCAAACCTGTCAGACCGCGCAATTCAGCTCATGGCCCATCACGACATACTGCGCTGCCGCACGAATTTGGTCGCTATAGGAGCAAAGCGGACGTAGTCACCAGTCGCATGATGCCGCCGGGTCTATAGGTACACGGCCGAGCGCGAGAGCCAGACCCAAAATATAATCTGCGGGCGTTATTGTTGCGCTTTCCGTAGCCCGAGTGAGACTTAGCGCTAGACGAAGTGGCAATCCATGCCAGTCTTTATAGCTTGGTTCGCGTCGGTTGCCAGCAGGTTGACGCGTCGCCTGAAGTCTGGTTGTGGCGCCGAAGGCCAAGATCGCCATCGTGTCCGGCACGCCGACAGTCGAAGCCAGACCGGACATTGGCAAGAAGCGAGCAAATCGACGCCAATGACCCGATGCGGAGATCCGGTCCTCCCCTAAACTCGTGAAGCTTCGAAGTATTAGTGTTTAGCAGCCTCTAGCCCCTTGACAGCACGATATCGAAATTTAGCACGCGGTAATCGCATCCATCTTCCGATGGAACGGGCTTTGCGATTAGCAAATCCGGGCGTAGCACGGCGTTGAGCAGTCTGTCGCAGGCATTGAGCGGCTCGTCAGGAAAATACATTTGGGTGATCAGCCGCTCGAACCGTCCGTGAATCTCGAAGTGAATGTGCGGCGGGCGCATCCAGTCCGGTCCTGCGGGATACGCGCCGGGCTTGACGGTCTTGATCCGATAAACCCCGTCGTCATCTGATCGAATGCCAACGCAACCGACAAAGCCGGAATCCAGCGGCGCGGGATTGGGGTCGTTGCCGTGTGCGTAACGACCGAAGGTGTTGGCCTGCCACACGGTGATGGGGATACTGCGAACGGGTTCGCCGTCGAGATTGAGCACTCTTCCGGTGACCTCGATGATCTCTCCCTGGGCGTGCTCTTCGACACCCTTGACCGAGGTCAGGTCGGCTTGCATCACCGGCGTATGTCCCGTTGGGAAGTAGGGACCGAGAAACTGATCCGGCGTCCGGTGCCGGCGCATGCCGGTCGAGTTGTCCATGACGCGCCTCAATCTTCTGGCGTAAAGCCGGAGGCCTGCACGATCGGTCCCCAACGGTCGAAATCGGATTTGATCAGCTGCGCAAATTCCTTCGGCGTTTCGCCGGCGGGATCCATGGCAAGCTTGGCCAAGGCCATCTTAAAGGCCTCGGTGTTCACCACCGTGCGGATCGCCTCATTGAGGCGGCTCACCGTTGCGGCAGGCGTGTTTGCCGGGACGAAGACGCCAATCCACTCATTGGCCTCCAGCGCAGGATATCCAGCCTCACGGACCGTCGGCACATCGGCAAGCTGTGGCGATCGCTGCGGCCCGGTTGTAGCCAGTGCCCGGATGGCGCCGGACTGCACGTGTGGCAACGCGGTGCCGATCGGATAGATCGTCGCGGCAATGCGACCGCCGATCAAGTCCTGGATGCCGCCCGGGCCGCCATAAGGCAGGTGCACGAAAGCGAACCGGCCGGCCTTGGCCAGGCTCACGCCGGTGAAATGCAACATCGATCCGGCCGCCGCCGTGCCGTAGGTCGCCAGCCTGGGATTGGCCGCGCACCATGTCACGAAGTCAGCCAGCGTCCTGACTTCGGCCGGCACCATCGGGCCGACGGTGATCAGAAATGGAAAGGAGCAGACGGTCGTGACCGGAGCGAAATCCTTGAACGCGTCATAGCCAAGCGACTTGTAAACATGGGGGAATACGGCGACGCTGGAGGCGGGCGTCAGGATTATCACCGTGCCATCAGCCGAACTGGTTTTCAGCGCGCCGAGTGCAAGCCGGCCGCCGGCACCGGGGCGATTGTCGACGATGAAAGAAGATGAGTATCCCTTCATTCCATCGACCAGCATTCGGGCAATCACGTCGATCGCGCCGCCGGCGCCGAAGCCCACCAGCATGCGCGACGCGCTCTCGGCGGACGCGCTGCGGATTGCGTCGGGGAAAATGGCGGCGAGGCCGCCGGTGCACGCCAGCGCTATGAGTCTTCGCTTCGTGATCATGGGATCGTCCTCGTCTCCGGCCCCGGCCCTCATCAAACCGCTGTCACTTTGGTCCACCGGGGTGTTATCTGGTAGACCGAAAATTGCGGCATCCCTGTAACCCCAAGGTTAAGGCTCGCCATGGACTGGTCGGATCGAATTGGCCAGCGCATCAAGTTGCGCGACCTCCATATCCTGATGGCGATCGCCGATACCGGCAGCATGGCGAAGGCAGCCGCCAGGCTGGGAATCTCCCATCCCGCTGTCTCCAAGGCGATCTCCGAAATCGAAGGCGCGCTCGGCGTCCGGTTGTTCGATCGCGGTTCGCAGGGCGCCGAGCTCACGTCCCATGGCGAGGTGTTGCTTCGCTGCGGCATCAATGTCTTCGACGAGATGCAGCAAGGGCTTCGCTCGCTTGAGCATTTGTCCGATCCAAACTCCGGCGAGGTGAGATTGGGGTGCACCGACATCATCCTGCATAGCCTGGTGCCGTCGATCGTGCGGGAATTTTCGACGAAACATCCCGGGGTCCAGCTCGATGTGAAATTGACCAATCCGGGCGAACATCAGATCCTGGAGCTACGTGAGCGAAGGATCGATTTGCTGATTACGAGAGCCACGGTACTGAAGGACGATTTCCATTCCGAAGTTTTGTTCGATGAGCCCCTTGTCTTTGTTGTGGGGGCCCACGGTGAATTGGCGCGAAAGCGCCGAATCTCCCTCACGGACATCATCATGGGCAATTGGGTGTTGCCGCCTTATGACAGCGCGCCAGGCGCGATCGTCGGCGAGGTATTTCGAGCTAATGGTTTTTCACCACCGAAGCCACGGGTCAAAACTATCGCCATTCAGCTCACGGTATCGCTGATTGCAAGCGGACAATTCGTCGGAATTCTTCCCGCATCGGTAGCGGCACTGAGCGCGCATCGGGCCGCGTTAAAAGTTCTGCCGCTAAAAACCGCTGGTCCCCGGATTTCGGCCGAGATCGTATTCCTGAAAAATCGAACGCTCAGCCCGCCGGTCGAAGCGTTCATCAACTGTACGCGGGAAGTCGCGAAATCGCTTGTTCGCGAGCCTTATCAAATGTATGGCTGCTATTGACCCTGGCTGTGAAAAGCCACGAGTCGGCTACTATTCCTCCGCTTCCTGATTGGAGGATACGGATGGGACGCTTCGTTGGAGGCGCGGACAGATCCAGCTGACGCTCTTCGGATTCCCTGGAGGATTGGGTAAGCGAGGACCACGCGGTCCATGTGATTGATGCGTTCGTCGAGGCGCTCGACCCGCATGGACTGGGGTTTGAGCGTGTGATCGCCAAGAAGACGGGTCGGCCCTCCCATCATCCGGCAGTCCTTCTGAGGCTTTACATCTACGGTTATCTCAATCGGGTGCAATCCAGTCGCCGCCTGGAACGTGAGGCTTGCCGCGATATCGAGGTGATGTGGCTGATCGGGCGCCTGGCTCCCGATCACAAGACAATCGCGGACTTTCGGAACGACAATGGCGCGGCGATCCGGAAAGTTTGCGCGAAGTTCGTTGCCCTATGCCGGCAAATGGGCCTGTTGCAGACCCCAAGCGTCGCAATCGACGGCAGCAAGTTTAAGGCGGTGAACAAGCGCGACCGCAACTTCACGCATGCCAAGATGGCGAGGCGGATGGCGCAGATCGAGGAAAGCCGTGCTTGCCCCGCGCGATGAGCACCGAGCCGCACGAGAGCCGGGCGGTGGCCAGGGCAGGCGGTGATCATGACGTTTTCGGTGCGGTGGAGCCGCTGGTGACCCTATATCCGGCGACCGAAGAAACTGAAGGGCCGATCCGGTGATGTCCGCTTTTCAGTGGATTGTGTTGCAAAACTCGTTTCTGACTTGGGGGCGAGCTTGGCTTTGGAGTTTCGGCGGTTTTTTTGGTACGGCGTGTCGGCGGTTTCCATTTTGCTGGTGGATTTCAGCACAGGACTGCCAGTTGTGGCGGGAGACGGCAGATTAGCTTGGCCAGCCGCCTCAGGTTCTGCGCGGTGGCTGTGAGCAGCACTTCGTCCCTGACGCCATTCAGGCCCCGCAACCGAAGCCGGTCGAGCCTGAGAATGCGTTTCATATGAGCAAACCGCATCTCGACCTTTTTGCGCTCGCGGTGCGATTGCTCGAAGGCTTCCGTATTGGCCAGCGCACGGACATGATCGCGCACATCTTCGTTGACGTCACGGGTAATTTTGCGCACGACCGCTGTCGTGCATTTGGGCTTCAAGGCGCAGCCAGAGCAATCGCTCTTGCTGGCCCTGTAGTAAACGATGTGACCTTGATCGATATTGCCGGTGCTGGTCAGTTCCGCGCCACCCGGACAAACATAGACATTGCGCTTTTTGTCGAAGACGAAGTCCGCTCGGCTAAAGGTGCCATCGGGGCGTGCCGACTTGTCCCACACCGGAACGTGCGG